>NZ_JBXSOL010000006.1:0-272651 GCF_057784555.1 Rhizobium sp. CNPSo 3670 | reverse complement strand
GCTTTTCGAAAAAAATCATTTTTCTTTCAAGTCATTGTTTTTTCAGAAGAATTTTCTGTGGAGCCTGTCGGTGCGCTCATTTTCCGGTTTCTGAGCTGTCTCCACCGAGCCGGAGAAGTGAACATTCGTCGGCTTTTCGTGGAAAGAGCGCCCTTTCGTCTCTCGCGCCCCGACATGATCACAATCTGCTGGTCTTTACGTACACATGATTCACACAGGCAAATGCAGATAGGCTGCCTTTCCAGTGCACGATTTGACTTCGGTGCCCAAAATATGCACATCTTTCGCCCCAGCCAGGATGGCCGAGACATGCTTCCAGAGACGTCAAATGTAAGGACGCGGACCCGACTGCCATGATGACGGAGAAAATGATGATCCGCTCGTTGGGCAACGAGCCTCCGCTTCTGGCTGACGGCAGGCGTGCGCCTGACAAGCGCGAAGTTTCCTTGCGCTGGCTCTCGGGCACGTTCCTCACCGGCATCACATCCTCTGTCCTGATGGGCGTCGCCCTTTTTGCCGCGCTTGATGGCCGCCAGCAGCTTGCGATTCCTGCCGAGGCCTATGCGAGTGCCGTCGCAGAGGCGCATGTGGACACGAGCGTCGTCCGTGGCGGTCGGCTGATCGCGCCCGCCATCGCCGCAAAACCTTCGGACCGGGCGATCATGGAAGTATCGACCGTTGTCCACGACGGCGAGAAGGAGGTCGTGCGCCGCCAGCCTTTCGCGCATGTGAAGATGACGCTGGCCGCCAACCACGTGGCGACCGAGGACTACCCCGATTTCGATCCCCTGGCGATATTTTCCGCCGACGAGCCGCAGCCCGCCCCGCAGAGCCGCACCGGCGCACTCTATGGCTCCGACGTTGAATCCGAAGTCAGTCTGAAGACCGTTCCCTTCCCGACCGCCAAGACCAGTATGAAAATGGCCTCTGGCCTGTCGCTTGAGGAGGTCGAGGAAAACGTCCGCTCCAACGGCTCCGTGCTCACCGACGGCAATACGCAGCTTGCGGCCCTCTATTACGTCGATCCGCGTCGTTTCTCCAACGAGGAAACCGATGTCGATTTGACCGCAGGCCTGTCCGCCCGCGTGCTCGAGCAGAACATGACGGTCTCTGCGCCGGAATCGATCACGCCGCAGACCGAAGAATTCGCCGACGACATCCTTCCGGTTCGCGCGGATACATCGATCGCCAAGGCGCTTACGGACTCAGGCTATCCACAGCAATATGCCGATGGCATTGCCAATTATATCTCGCAGCAACTCGGCGCCAGCGATCTCGAAAAGGGTGACGTGCTGCGCATCGGCATTATCCAGAAGGGCGAACAGGCAAAGATCATCCGCGCCAGCGTCTACCGCGGCACTCGCCATCTGGTCACCGTGGCCCTGGACGACAAGGGCAAGTATGTGCCGGGCAGCGAGCCGCCGATGCTGGATGCGATCGCCACGGCCTTCGATGACAATACATTCGCTCCGCCGCCTGGACAGAACCTGCCGCGCGTCTATGACGGAATCTATCGTGCCGCCCTTTCCTACGGCATGACCAAGGATATGACCGCGCTGATCATCAAGTTGCTCGCAAGCAACGTCGATTTCCAGGCGCAGCTGAGACCGACCGATAAGCTGGAGGCTTTCTTCTCCGTCGCCGACAGCAGCGGCCAGGCGACCGAGGATTCCGAACTGCTCTACGTCAATGCTCGTTTTGGCGATACGCAAACGCGCTTCTATCGCTTCCAGGATCCCGATGACGGGACGGTCGATTACTTCGACGAGAACGGCAAGAGCATTCGCCAGTTCCTGTTGCGCAACCCGGTTCCGAACGGCATTTTCAAATCGGGCTTCGGCATGCGCCGCCACCCGATCCTCGGTTTCGCCCGAATGCATACAGGCGTCGATTGGGCCGCGCCACGTGGCACCGCGATCATCGCCGCCGGCAATGGCACAGTCGAAAAAGCCGGTTGGGATTCCGGCGGATACGGCAATCAGACGATCATCCGCCATGCCAATGGCTACGAATCCTCCTACAATCACCAGAGCGCCATCGCCAAAGGCGTCGTTCCCGGCGCGAAAATACGTCAGGGCCAGGTGATCGGCTGGGTCGGCACCACGGGAGAATCAACCGGCCCGCACCTGCATTACGAGCTGATCGTCAACGGCACCAAGGTCGATCCGTTGCGCATCCGCCTTCCGGGCGGGAAGTCGCTGCAGGGCGAGGCGCTGGCGAAATTCGAAGACGAGCGAAAGCGTATCGATACGCTGCTGAACAACCCGACGCCGGAGCAGGTGGCGAGCAAGTAATCTCTAAACGAAATGGCGGCCGAAGCCGCCATTTCTCATTCCGAAGCAAACTAAATTAAGCCGCAGCGCTGACCGTCTGCCGCGTGCTGAACTGCAGCCGGTCCGAGCCGTTCGTCACCTTGACAGTCGATCCGTCCGGCACCTGGCCCGACAGGATCTGCTCGGCCAACGGGTCCTGCACGAACTTCTGGATAACCCGCTTCAGCGGCCTTGCGCCGTAAATCGGATCGTAACCCTTGTTCGCCAGCCAGTGACGAGCGTCCTCGTCAAGGTCGATGACGATCTTGCGTTCGGACAGCAATGCCACCAGCCGCTTCAGCTGAATGTCGACGATCGCACCCATCTCCTCGCGTTTGAGGCGGTGGAAGAGAATGATCTCATCGATGCGGTTCAGGAATTCCGGCCGGAAATGCCCACGCACGACATCCATCACCTGCTCGCGAACCGTATCGCTATCGTCGCCGTCCCGGAGCTGCGTCAGATATTCGGCTCCGAGGTTCGAGGTCATGATGATCATCGTATTGCGGAAATCGACTGTCCGGCCCTGGCCGTCTGTCAGCCGTCCGTCGTCAAGCACCTGCAGCAGGATGTTGAAGACGTCGGGATGTGCCTTCTCGATCTCGTCGAACAGCACGACCTGATACGGCCGTCGGCGTACGGCTTCCGTCAGCGCTCCGCCTTCGTCATAGCCGACGTAGCCGGGAGGTGCACCGATCAGTCGGGCGACGGAGTGTTTCTCCATGTATTCCGACATGTCCATGCGCACCATCGCCGTTTCGTCATCGAAGAGGAAGCGGGCGAGCGCCTTGGTGAGCTCCGTCTTGCCGACGCCGGTCGGGCCGAGGAAGATGAACGAGCCGATAGGCCGGTTCGGATCTTGCAGGCCGGCGCGGGCGCGGCGGACGGCGCGCGACACGGCCTGAACCGCATCGCCCTGGCCGATCACCGATTTTGCCAGCTCGTCTTCCATCCGAAGCAGCTTGTCACGTTCGCCTTCCAGCATCTTGTCGACCGGGATGCCGGTCCACCGGGAAACGACATGGGCGATATTGTCGGGGCTGACGACCTCCTGCACCATCGCGCCGCGCTCGCCGTCCTGCTTCTCGGCTTCGACCAGTTGCTTTTCGAGATCCGGAATGACGCCGTAGGTCAGTTCGCCGGCGCGCTGGAACTCGCCCTTGCGCTGGGCGATCGCCAGTTCGTTGCGGGCATCGTCGAGCTGCTTCTTGAGATCGGCGGCAAGGCCGAGCTTCTGCTTTTCCGCCTGCCAGCGGGCCGTAAGCGCATCGGCCTCCTCTTCAAGCGCGGTGAGTTCGGTCTCAAGCCGCTTCAGCCGGTCGGCGGAAGCAACGTCGGTTTCCTTCTTCAGCGCCTCGCGCTCGATCTTCATCTGAATGATCCGGCGGTCGAGTTCATCGAGTTCTTCCGGCTTAGAATCCACCTGCATGCGCAGTCGCGCCGCTGCCTCATCCATCAGATCGATCGCCTTATCGGGCAAAAAGCGATCCGTGATATAGCGGTGGGACAGCGTCGCGGCGGCGACCAGCGCCGCATCGGCGATGCGCACCTTGTGATGTTGCTCGTATTTCTCCTTGAGTCCGCGCAGAATCGAGATCGTGTCTTCGACCGTCGGTTCGTCGACGACGACGGGCTGGAAGCGGCGCGCAAGCGCCGGATCCTTCTCGACATGTTTGCGATACTCGTCGAGCGTTGTCGCGCCGACGCAATGCAGCTCGCCGCGGGCAAGGGCGGGCTTCAGAAGGTTCGAGGCATCCATCGCCCCGTCCGCTTTGCCGGCACCGACCAGCGTGTGCATTTCGTCGATGAACAGGATTATCTCGCCGTTTTCCGCCTGCACTTCATTGAGCACGGCCTTCAGCCGCTCTTCGAATTCGCCGCGGTATTTCGCGCCGGCAATCAGCGCGCCCATGTCGAGCGCCATCAGCTTCTTGTCCTTGAGCGATTCCGGCACGTCACCGTTGACGATGCGCAGAGCCAGACCTTCGACGATCGCGGTCTTTCCGACGCCCGGCTCGCCGATCAGCACCGGATTGTTCTTGGTGCGGCGCGACAGGACCTGGATGGTGCGGCGGATCTCATCGTCACGGCCGATCACCGGATCGAGCTTGCCCTCGCGGGCCTCGCCAGTGAGGTCGCGGGCGAACTTCTTGAGTGAATCGAAGCCCTGCTCGGCACTGGCGGAATCCGCCGTCCGGCCCTTGCGGATATCGTTGATGACTTGGTTGAGGCCTTGGGCCGTCACGCCTGCATTCTTCAGCGTCGAATAGGTCGAAGCCGAGGATTCGATCGCCAGCGCCTGCAGCAGACGTTCGACCGTGACGAAACTGTCGCCGGCTTTCTTGGCCGCCTCTTCCGCGGTCGAAAGCACCTTGGCGAGCGGCTGCGCTAAGTAGATGTTGCCGTTGCCGCCTGATATCTTCGGCACCTTGGCAAGAGCCGCGTCATTGGCGAGGCGAGCAGCCTTGACATCGCCGCCAGCACGCTCGATCAGCGACGCGGCCATGCCCTGATCGTCATCGAGCAGAACTTTGAGCACGTGTTCGGGTGAAAATTGCTGATGCCCCTGCGCCAGCGCATAGGTCTGGGCCGACTGGATGAAACCGCGCACCCGCTCGGAATATTTCTCGATATTCATATTCTACCTCCATTGATCGCCCTGCCCTTACGAGGCGCAGACCGATGATTGAGATCGACCCCCTGAAAAGGCAGGTCGCGCTTGGCCCGTCTGGGATTTGGGCGAAGCAGTCGAAGAGAATATGGTACGCTGTTCCGGGAGTTTAAAGAGCCCATAAGACGAAAATCCCCGGTACGAAGGCCGGGGATTTTCAAGGAAATTCGAACAGATGGCATAAGTACCCGGCTCTCCCCGAAAGGAGCGGCCAGATCCCTTATTCCGATGCGGCATCCGCCAGAACCGGTGCCTCGGCGGAAGCACCCTCGCCTTCGGGGGCTGCATCGCCGTCTGCGCCGCGACGCGGGCGACGGGGACGATTGCCGGGGCTACGACGACGGGGCTGGCGTTCGCGTGACTGGCCGGCAGAGCCTTCCTCGTCCATGGCGACCTCGGCTGGAATGCCTTCGATCTCCGGCTGTGGGCCGGTTCCGTCGATGATTTCGGGCTGGGGTGCCGGGGCAGGCGCCGCAACTGGTGCCGGCGCCGGCTTTGTCTGCGCCTGCGGCTGATGCTGTCTGCTCTGCGGCGGCTGGACGACGACGACATCGTCGCCGTCATTGTCGCTGACATCGATGTCGTCGCTGTCGCGATCCGTCGCGTCGCGGTCATTGTAGTCACTGCGATCGTCGCGCTGGAACCGCTCCTGCATCTGCGCCTGAGCGCTGGCGATGATCCGATTGTAATGTTCGGCGTGCTGAAGATAATTCTCGGCTATCACACGGTCGCCGGAGCTCTGGGCATCACGGGCAAGCTGCGCATATTTCTCGGCGATATGCTGTGCAGTACCGCGAATCTTCACATCGGGGCCGGAGCTGTCATAGGTCCGGGTCAGCGGGTTGCCGCCCTTGCGGTTGAAATTGTTGTTATTGTTATTTCCGCCGCCGCCATTGTTATTGTTGTTACCACGCCCTCGACCGCGCTTGTTTTGCTGTCCTGGCCTCATAGATCGTTCACCTGAATTCTCTGTTTGTGATGGATACATGGCACCAACCGCCATGACCGGAAAACCGGGTCAGGACCTTTGTGCCGCGAGCATACTGCGCCTTTGCGCCGACCTGCCGCTTGGTTCTCAAGTCAGTTTGACTGATTCACGCGTTGGGTCGTGTTCAACCGTTGAAACTCTCGTTTAAAAGAGCGGACCCCCGAGGCAAACCAAGTACCGAACGAATCTCGTTCATTCCTATCTGCCCAACACGTGTCCGCAACCTATATTGCTTCCCTGGGAAATCCAAGCCTTTTCTTCGCAATAGCAATAATGTCCCGCCCAATACCGCAATTATCGCCTTTTACGCGAGCGCGAAAACGAGCGCCCTGTCGTTCTGACCATAATCTTTCACGGATTTGAGGCACCTGAAGCCTTCCGCTTCGAAGATCGCCGTCACATCGTTTCGCTGATCGTAGCCGATTTCCAGTCCCACGACCCCTTCGGGCCTCATGAACCTTGCCGCATCCTTGGCTATGGCTTTGTAAGCGTCAAGCCCATCCGGGCCGCCATCCAGCGCTGCAACCGGATCAAATTTCGTCACTTCAGGAGCGAGATCGTGAATGACATTGGAGGCAATATAGGGCGGATTTGAGACAATCGCGTGAAACGAGCCCTGGATGTTCTCGAACCATCTCGACTGCACGGCCTGAAAGCGATCCTGCAACCCGTTTCTTTCTGCGTTTGACTTTGCCGTCCGAAGTGCATCCGACGATATGTCGCTGCCGATACCTGACGCCTCGGGACATTCGCTCAAAAGCGCAAGACATATCGCCCCAGTCCCGGTTCCGATATCAAGAATATGGAGATGGCGTTGCGCCATTGCAAGGTCCTTCAGATAAGGAAGCACCGTATCGACCAGGATTTCCGTATCCGGACGCGGCTCCAGAGTTTCCGCCGACAAGCCAAGCGGCAGACCATAAAATTCCCGCTCGCCCAGAATACGATGCACCGGCTCATGGCCGAGCCGGCGTTCCACCGCCTTGAAAATCACATCAATCTGCTCAGGTGAAAGCCTCTCAGCCGACCGCGTCAACAGCTCCGTCGACGACAGTTTCAAAAGACCTGCGACAAGCAGCCGCGCATCGGTCGCCGGATCGACAATGCCCGCCTCGGTGAAACGACGGCGCGCTTCGGCAAGCGTGTCGGCGACCGTAGCGCTCACTGCTGTTCACCGAGCTGCGCCAGCTGGCTTGCCTGGTAGTCGGCCATCAGCGCGTCGACGACCTCCTCGATCTCCCCTTCCATCATCCGGTCGAGCTTGTAAAGCGTCAGATTGATGCGATGGTCCGTGACGCGCCCTTGAGGGAAATTGTAGGTACGGATGCGTTCCGAACGATCACCGGAACCGACCTGGCTCTTGCGATCGGCCGAGCGCTCGCTGTCGGCGCGCTGCCGCTCGGCGTCGTAAAGCCTGGAGCGCAGCACCTGCATCGCCTTGGCGCGGTTCTGATGCTGCGATTTTTCCGAGCTGGTGACGACGATGCCGGTCGGCAAATGGGTGATGCGCACTGCCGAATCCGTGGTATTGACGTGCTGGCCGCCGGCTCCCGAAGAGCGCATGGTGTCGATGCGGATGTCTTCCGGCCGAATCTCGATGTCGATCTCCTCGGCCTCCGGCAGCACCGCCACCGTCGCGGCCGACGTGTGAATGCGCCCGCCCGCCTCGGTCTCCGGCACGCGCTGCACGCGGTGCACGCCAGATTCGAATTTCAGCTTAGCGAAGACGCCCCTTCCGGTGATCGTCGCAATGATTTCCTTATAGCCGCCGGCTTCGCCCTCACTTGCCGAGAGCACTTCGACTTTCCAGCCCTTCTCGGAGGCGAAACGCTCGTACATGCGAAAGAGATCACCGGCGAAAAGTGCTGCTTCCGAGCCGCCGGTGCCGGCGCGGATTTCGAGGATTGCGCTTTTCTCGTCGGCCGCATCTTTCGGCAGAAGCAGAATTTGCATCTCCTGCTCCAGCGCCTCGATCCGCTCCTTCACCTCGGGCAGTTCGAGTTCGGCGAGGTCTCGCATCTCACGATCGACCGATTTGTCCTCGAGCAGCGTTTCGAGATCGGCAAGCTCGGCGACAGCCTTTTCATAGGCGCGGATCTTCGTCACGACAGGCTGCAGCTCGGAATATTCGGATGCAAGCTTCACATACACATCGGCGGCTGGACCGGCCGACATGCGCGCTTCGATCTCGCCGAAACGGCGTTCCAGCTCGCGCATCTTTTCAACGGGAAGCTTCGCCACCCTGCACTCCGATTCTTCTTATATTTCTCTAAAGGGGAATATTGTGGCTCTCGGCGAAGCGGGCAAGCACCTCGCGCATCGGCACCGTGCTGCGATGATCGTCCAGCACTTCGTCCATCACCTTCGCCAATGCCCCGACATCAAGCCCGAGCAGCATTGCCTTTACAGGGCCGATCGAGGCCGGCGACATCGAGATCGAGCGAAAGCCGACGCCAAGCAGCGCCATTGCCGAAAGTGGCTTGCCGGCAAGCTCCCCGCAAAGCGTCACGGGCGTCTTGTTCCGATCCGCCCCACGCACGATATCCCGGAGGATCCGCAGGAAAGGCTTGCCGAGTGGGTCGAAGCGATCCGACACCCTCGCATTGCCGCGATCGACCGCCATAGAAAACTGGAAGAGGTCGTTGGAACCGACCGAGACGAAATCGACCGCCTCCATCAGTTCGTCAAGCTGCCAGAGCAGCGCGGGTACCTCCAGCATCGCTCCGAATTGCAGCTTGCGCGGCAGCCCATGCCCGAAGCGCGATAGATGCTGCACTTCCTTCTGCAGGAGCTCGCGCACCATCTTCAACTCGGAAACCTCGGTCACCATCGGCACCATCAGCTTCAGCTCGGTGCCGGCCGATGCCTTCAGCAGGGCGCGCAGCTGGGTGCGCAACAATCCCGGCCGGTCGAGCGACAACCGGATCGCGCGCCAGCCGAGCGCGGGATTTTCTTCCTCATGGCCTCGGAAATAAGGCACCACCTTGTCGCCGCCGATATCGAGCGTGCGGAAGGTGACCACGCGGCCTGCCGCCTGTTTGATCACATTACGGTAGAACTGCTCCTGCTCTTCCGCCTTCGGCATGGTCGAAGCGATCATGAACTGCAGCTCGGTGCGGAAGAGACCGATACCCTCCGCACCCGATTCCGAGAGCTGCGGCAGGTCGACCAGCAGGCCGGCATTCATCATCAGCGAAATCCGCTGGCCGTCCTTGGTGACCGGCTCGATGGCACGCAGCGCCCGGAACTGCTCCTGCCGCCTCGCGCGGAAGCGCACCTTTTCTTCGTAGGAGCGCCGGTGATCGGCCATCGGGCGAAGATGCACATGCCCTTCGTCGGCGTCGATGATCACGGCATCGCCATTCTCGGCGAGCGCCACAACGCCCGCCGCCTGGCCGATGACGGGAATGCCCATGGCGCGGGCGACGATCACCACATGGCTTGTCACCGCCCCTTCTTCCAGCACCAGTCCGCGCACATTGGCGCGGGGATAATCGAGCAGCTCGGCCGCTCCCATGGCCCGCGCCAGGATAATCGCGTCATTGGGAAAACCTTCGGCGGTCGTGCGCCCGGTATAACCCGTCAACTGCCTGAGCAATCGGTTCGCCAGATCCTCGAAATCATGCATGCGTTCGCGCAGATAAGGGTCGGTCAACCGCATCATCCGCGCCTTGGTGTCGCTCTGCACCTTTTCGACCGCCGCTTCGGCCGTCAGGCCGTTGCGGATCGCCTCCTCGAGCTTGCGCACCCAGCCCTGGTCATGCGCGAACATACGATAGGTTTCGAGCACCTCGCGATGCTCGCCCTCCATCGACACGTCACGGCGCGACAGCATGTCGTCAATCGAGATCCTGAGCGACCCCATGGCCTCCGCCAGCCGCCGGATCTCCTTCTCCGTATCCTCGTTCAGCAGGTTGGTGACGACGATGCGCGGCTCGTGCAAGACGACATAGCCGAGGCCGATGCCGTCATTATAGGTGTCGCCGTCGATCGTCACCGAGCGTGTCAGATCGAGTTCGAGGCCGGGCTTGGTGATCTTCTTGAGCTCGCCGGTGGCGATCATCTCGGCAAGCACCATCGCCGTCGTTTCGAGCGCTTCCACTTCCTCGTCGCGATAGTTGCGGCTCGCCTTGTTCTGCACGACGAGAACGCCAAGCGAGCGCCCGGTCCTGAGGATCGGCACACCGAGGAAGGAATGGTAGATTTCTTCGCCCGTCTCCGGCAGGTAACGGAAGGCCGGATGCGACTGCGCGTCGGAAAGGTTCAGCGGCTGCGCCGAGGCCGCAATCGTGCCGACCAGGCCCTGTCCCATCTTCAGCTGCGCCAGGTGCACCGCCTCTCGGTTCAGGCCTTCGGTCGCATAGAGTTCGAGCACACCGTCGGCGCGCAGCACGTAGACGGAGCAGACTTCCGCCACCATGTTGCTGGCAATCTGGCGGACGATCCGGTCAAGACGATCCTGCGGCTCCAGCGGCTCTGCCATCAACTCGCGCAGCCGCCTGAGCAGCACGCGCGGACCGCCGGAAAGGTCTCTCATGGCGTCTCAAGCTCCCGAAACAACGCACTCAGTCCCGGCAGGCCGGCCCTCGTCTACTCAACCTGAAGGGGCAGGCCGCCCACTGGGAATCAATTCTTATCCAGACCGTAGCAGGAATGCAAAGTCCTGACAGCGAGTTCTGCATAGGGACCGTCGATCAGGATGGAAATCTTGATCTCGGAGGTGGTGATCGCCTTGATGTTGATGCCTTTTTCGGCAAGTGCACGAAACGCGGTGGCAGCAACACCCGCATGGCTGCGCATGCCGATTCCGATGACCGAGACTTTCACCAGCCCCGATTCGTTCTGCACGACATCGTAACCGATCTTCTCCTTATGGTCGCCGAGCACCTTGATCGCCTTCTCGACGTCGCCTGACGGCACGGTGAAGGTCATGTCGGTCTTCGATCCGTCCTCGGAGATATTCTGGACGATCATGTCGACATTGATATGGGATTCGGCAAGCGGCCCGAAGATCGCGGCGGAGACGCCCGGCCGGTCGGCAAGACGGCGAAGCGAGATCTGAGCCTCATCCTTGGCATAGGCGATGCCGGTGACTACTTCCTGTTCCACGATTTCATCCTCGTCACAAATCAGCGTTCCGGGCGGGTTCAACAGATCGCCCATGCCCGGAGCATCGGGATCTTCGAAAGACGATCGCACGAAGGTACGCACCTTGTGCACCATGGCAAGCTCCACCGAGCGCACCTGCAGCACCTTGGCGCCGAGCGAGGCCATTTCGAGCATTTCCTCGAAGGCGATCTTCTTCAGCCTACGCGCCTGCGGCACGATACGCGGATCGGTCGTATAGACCCCATCGACATCGGTATAGATATCGCAGCGATCCGCTTTGACAGCCGCGGCAATGGCGACGGCCGATGTGTCCGACCCGCCGCGTCCCAGAGTGGCGAGGCGGTTGTCAGGCCCCAATCCCTGGAAACCGGCGATAACGGCGACCTGTCCCTCGCCCATGCGCTTGATGATGTCGGAGCCGTCGATTTCCAGAATCCGGGCAGCGCCATGCGCATTGTCCGTGCGGATCGGAATCTGCCAACCCTGCCAGGAGCGGGCATTGATATCCATCGCCTGCAATGCGATCGCAAGCAGCCCAGACGTCACCTGCTCGCCGGAAGCGACCACCGCGTCATATTCGCGCGCATCGTAAAAGGGAGAATTGGCGCCGATCACCTTCGGCATGCCTTGCACCCAGCCGACCAGCTCATTGGTCTTGCCGGACATGGCCGAGACCACCACCGCGACCTCGTGGCCGGCATCGACTTCGCGTTTCACGTGGCGGGCAACGTTCTTGATGCGGTCCAGGTCAGCGACGGACGTGCCGCCGAATTTCATTACGATGCGTGCCATATGCCTCTACCACGACTGGCGCCGGACAGCGGAAACCCGACCCGGCATCACGAAAGCTCTGGGGCGAACCGCTTGGCGAAAGAGCCGGGCTTCCATTTCTGGAACCGCTCTAAAGCCCAGGCCCCTGAAGGCCCCAAGTTGCGGCGTCTCTTAGCGAGTTTGGCGGGGGGAGGCAAGCGTACACGATAAAAGCAATTGCCGGCCATTTGCACGCTCGCCCCTCCCTTATGCGCCGCCCCTTGACTTATGCCCCCGATCGTCCGACTTCACATGACATGAACGATGGAGAACACCATGACGGAAACCGCCAGAAGCACGATCGACCAGGGCGAAGTGGACCGCTTCTCGGCGATGGCGGCGGAATGGTGGAGCCCGACCGGCAAGTTCAAGCCACTGCACAAGTTCAATCCCGTCCGCCTCGCCTATATAAGAGACAAGGCCTGCGAGAATTTCGGCCGTGATCCGAAAAACGCCCGGCCGCTCGAAGGTCTGCGCGTGCTCGATATCGGCTGCGGCGGCGGCCTCCTGTCTGAGCCCGTCGCGCGCATGGGCGCCTCCGTCGTCGGCGCCGATCCTTCCGAGAAGAACATCGGCATTGCTTCGACCCACGCCAAGGCGTCTGGTGTCCCGGTGGACTATCGCGCCGTCACTGCCGAGGAGCTTGCAGATGCCGGCGAGACCTTCGATATCGTCTTGAACATGGAAGTGGTCGAACACGTCGCCGACGTCGAACTCTTCATGACGACCTGCGCGAAAATGGTCCGCCCCGGCGGCCTGATCTTCGTCGCCACCATCAATCGCACAATGAAGGCGGCGGCCCTTGCCATCTTCGCTGCCGAGAACATCTTGCGCTGGCTGCCGCGCGGGACGCATCAATATGAAAAGCTGGTGCGCCCCGAAGAATTGGAAAAGCCGCTCGCGGCAAGCGGTCTCGAGATCACCGACCACACCGGCGTCTTCTTCAACCCGCTGTCGAACCAGTGGAATCTGTCCCGAGATATGGATGTGAACTATATGTTGCTGGCGAAGCGGCCGGCATAATCAATAAGCCGGCTACACTTCGGCGGATGCTCCCGCCAAGAAGGCCGGGTGCACTGACTGCATCTTAGTTTACGTCCTCCGGCAGCACTGGAATGGCGGCGATCTCAATGCCCTCTTCGACGAGCGCCTGGGCCTCGTCGACCGTCGCCTGCCCGATGATGCCGCGGGCATCCGCCTCGCCATAGTGGATCTTGCGGGCCTCCTCAGGGAACTTCGCACCGACATCCTCGGAATTGGCCTTGACGGCCGCGACCGCCTCTTTCAGCTTTTCCAGGGCCTCGCGGCGCATGGCGTCCATCGCCAGCGTCTGCCGCTCGTCCTTCTTGCGCGCGGTCGACACCGAAGGCGCCATCAGGAGCTTGGAGACGGCGGCGGAATGGCAGACCGGGCAGGTCAGGAAGCCGCTGGCGACTTGGCGGTCGAAATCGGCGCTTTCCGAAAACCAGCCTTCGAACTCATGGGCATTGTCACAGGTAAGGGAATAGCGGATCAAGCGGCGACGCCTCCTGCGACTGCCCCCGCGATCTTCTCGACCGAGAATTCCCGGCCATTCCTCAGATTCGGGATCTTGTCACGGGCGGCCTTGACCGCGCCGGGATCGATCTCGGCGAGGATGATCGCCTCGCCGGTCGCGCCGGCGGACACCAATACCGTTCCCCAAGGATCGATAATCATCGAATTGCCAAAAGTCTCGCGTCCGTCCTCGTGGCGGCCGGCTTGCGCAGCAGCGATGACAAAGACGCCGTTCTCGATCGCGCGTGCCCTCAGCAGGATTTCCCAATGCGCCTCACCGGTCTGCCTGGTGAACGCTGCAGGAACCGTCATTACCTCGGCACCGGCGATCGCCTGCGCACGGAAGAGCGCCGGAAATCGAACGTCGTAGCAAATGGCGAAGCCCATTTCTGCGAAGGGCAGCGACAGGACGCGCGCTTCCGAGCCGGCCGTATAGGCCGCACTTTCGCGCCAGCTTTCGCCATTGTCGAGATCGACGTCGAACATGTGGATCTTGTCATAACGATTGAGAATCCGCCCATCGGCACCGAACAAGAACCCGCGGTTGGCAATCTTGCCGTCGGCAAGCGCGATCGGCGTCGATCCGACATGCATGTAGATGCCAAGTTCCGCTGCAAGCGCCGAACCGGTCTTGACGATGATATCGCGAGTCTCGTCGGCAAGCACGGCGCGTGCCGCCGCCCGATCACGCTGCAACATTCCGGTCATTTCGGGTGTCTGCACATAGGTCGCGCCTTGAGCGGCAGCCTCGCGCACCAGCCGCGCCATCGCTGCGGCGTTCTTTTCCGGATCGACCCCGGAGCACATCTGGACGGCGGCGGCCCTGAAGCTCATCGGTTCGTCCTCAGGCCGCCAGCATCGGGTCGAGCTTGCCGGCCCGGTCGAGCGCGAAGAGGTCGTCGCAGCCGCCGACATGTTTGGTGCCGATGAAGATCTGCGGAAATGTCGTGCGCCCGTTCGCCTTGCCGATCATCTCCTGGCGGAGATCCGGCGAATATGTAGCGTCATGCTCGACATAGTCGACACCCTTCTGTTCGAGAAGGGACTTGGCGCGGCTGCAATAGCCGCAGAACTGCCGTGTATAGATCGTGACGGGTACCATGATATCTCCAGACGAATGCCGGGTATTTTCTGTCATATAGGCTCGGAGAGAGCCCTTGCAAAGGTCAAAACCGTTATCTCGGCCGCACCCGCCTTGCGCAGCGTCCGGCTGGCGGCGGCGACCGTCGCCCCGGTCGTATAGACGTCGTCGACAAGCACGATACGCTTGCCGAAAACGTCGTTCTCGCAGCCTTTGGCAATCGCGAAAGCACCTCTGACATTGTCCTCGCGCGCCTTGGCGCCGAGGCCGACCTGCTGACTGGTGCGCTTGACGCGGATGAGCGTTGCGGCAAGCAGCGGCTTGCCCGATAGGCTCGCCATATGGCGGGCAAGTTCGGCAGCCTGGTTGAACTTACGCGCCAGCATGCGGGTGCGGTGCAACGGCACCGGGATCAGCGCATCGCAGCTTTCCACCGCGCCGTCGGAAGCGCGCAGCATCCAGACGGCCATCATCGGCGCCAGATCGGTACGATCGCGATATTTCAACCCGTGAACGAGATCTCGGATGGCATGATCGTGCGTCGCCGCTGACCGCAACCGGTCGAAAGGCGGCGGATTGGCGATCGCCTCGGCGCTGAGGATGCCGACGCCGAGATCATGCGAGAAGGGAATGCCGAGCACTTCGCAATAGGGCCGCTCGATGAATCGGATGCCGGACCAGCATTTCGCACACAGTCCGCGATGGTCGCCGGTCGAAATGCCGCAGACGGAACAGGCGGGCGGATAGAGAAAATCGGCGAGCGCCGAAAACGGTCGCAGGAGATGCGCCCGGAGCAAATCTGCCGGCCATTCGGGTTGGATCCGTTTCATAAGGTCGAGACTAGCCTGTTCTCTTCGAAAGGAAAATCGCCTTGCCGCTTCAGCGAGCCGGGACTATGGACATTCCCATGGAAACGATCTTCGACAGAGCCCTGATCGCCGCACATCGCCATCGCGCGCTTGTCAACAACGACCTGAAAGCCGCTTTCCTGCTCGACATCGCGGCCAAGGAAATGGCCGAGAGGCTTGATGTCGTCGAGCGGCGCTTCGACACCGCCGTTGAATTGCATGGCACGACCGGTGCAGCTGCCCGCGCGGCGCTGGCGACGGGCAAGATCGGCGCGATGATCCGCGTCGAGAGCGAAAGGGCCTATACGGGCCCGGGCGAAACCTTGATCGAGGCGCCGCTCGAGGAGGTGCCGCTTCCGCCGCAATCGGCCAATCTCATCCTCGCACCGCTCAGCTTGCATCTGACCAACGATACGCCCGGCGTTTTCATCCAGATTCGGCGCGCCCTGAAGCCGGACGGCCTGTTCCTGGCGGCCATTCCCGGCGCCGGCACGCTGCAGGAACTGCGTGAAGTGCTTTTGGCCGCCGAGGTCGAGACGACGGGCGGCGCAAGCCCCCGTGTCGTTCCCTTCGCCGATGTGCGCGATATCGGCAGTCTGATGCAGCGCGCCGGCTTCACCCTGCCGGTGATCGACGCAGAGAACTATACGGTCCGATATGACTCGCTCTTCCCGCTGATGCGCGATCTCAGGGCGATGGGCATGAGCAATCCGCTTGCAGCCCGCAGCCGCATGCCGCTGACGCGCGCCTTCTTCCTGCGCGCCGCAGAGATCTACGCCGAACGATATTCCGATCCCGACGGACGCATTCGCGCGACATTCTCGATCATCTATGTCTCCGGATGGGCTCCGCACGAGAGCCAACAGAAGCCGCTCCAGCCGGGCTCGGCCAAAGCACGCCTTGCCGACGCGCTGAAAGTGGACGAACACAAGCTCAAGCAGTGATCGTCCGCAGCTTCTTCAATTGACAGTGATATTGTTGCTGACCACGTTGAAGACGTTCTGCAGGCTGCCGGTGAAGATGCCGAGACCGGAGACAAGCGCCGTGCAAATGATGGCGGCGATCAGGCCGTATTCGACCGCCGTTGCGCCAATGTCATCTGCAAGAAATGCTTTCCAAAGACGCATTACCCCAACCTTCTGCGTGAACCGCCTGCATCGATCAATTCCGCAGCCACCGAGCGATGGCCATCATTCCAAGCGTCCGGCTTCAGCAACCGGCGCCGACGCCGTAGCCTTGGACGACGCAGACTGAGCCGGGCGTGTCCTGAAGGACGCTACGACGAATGGTATAGTGCTTGCCGCTTTCGTTCTTCGGAATCGATCCGGTCGTGATCGTATCGAAATCGACCGGTGCGCTCGCAAAGACGCTTTTCTTCGAGGAATCCGCAAGCATGGGCGTCAGAATCAACGTCAACGCGACCACCGCCGTGCCGAACAGAAGGGCGATATTGAGCGCACCGGTCCTGCGCGAGGCAGACGAAGCCCGTTCCTTTTCCCGGACAGCTTTCCAGAAATCATCGTCCATGACGTCAAGCCTTTTAATACACGCACGCCAGATGCTTGATTGAGGCCGATCTTTGGCAGAAGGTGTTAAACGATCCATTAATATCCACAGCCGAAAATGCCGCGGCGAGACAATAATCAGCTAATGCTAAAGTAAATCCTGCAACATCGGGATCAGCGGCTCGTCGGCCGGCGGCATCGGGTAATCCCGTAGCGCCTGCGCACGCACCCATTTCAGAGCCTGCCCCTCGCGGCCCTGGGCAATCCCCTCATAGCGCCGGCAGATATAAAGCGGCATCAGCAGGTGGAACGTCTCGTAGGAATGGCTGGCAAAGGTGAGCGGCGCCAGGCAGGCGATCTTGGTCTTCACACCAAGCTCCTCCTCGAGCTCGCGCACCAGCGTCTCCTCCGGAGTCTCGCCGGGCTCGATTTTCCCTCCGGGAAACTCCCAGAGCCCCGCCAGCGACTTTCCCTCAGGACGCTGTGCCAATAGGATACGCCCGTCGGCATCGATCAGCGCACAGGCGGCGACCAGCAATATCTTCCGGCCTGCCTCGCTCATCGCGACCCTCGCTGCCAATAGCAGTAATGATAGGCGTCGCGAAACCCGAGGCGCTCGTAAAGCGCGATGGCCGGGCGATTGGAAAGCTTGACCTGCAGCCAGGCCGAACGGGCGCTACGCATGCGCGCCCAGCGTAGTGCTGACGTCAAGATTTCGGTGCCGAGCCCTTCGCGCCGTCGCGTTTCGCAGACCGAAAGCGACATGATGCCGGCAAGATCGTTATCCTGGACGCAGAGCACGGTCGCGAGCGGTCCCTCCACGGCATTCTCGATGAGGAAAAGCCCCGACGGCGGCTTGATCGCCGAAATGATTTCGGCAAGCGCCGGTTTCAGGCTCACTGGCGCCCCGTCGACCGCCAGGTTGGCATCGACGAAACGACCGACATCGTGGGTCGGCAGATGATCGAGAGTGTCCGGCAGCTCGGCCTCGGTGAGATCGCAGGTCATCACCACGGTCTCGTCGAACCGTGTCCAGTTCCGGGCGCTGAGAAGCTCGATCAGCACCGGCGAGGCGAGCGGTGTCTGACGGACCACGGCGGCGCGGCCATAGGCCTCGAACTTCCGGCTCGCCTTTTCCAGACGGATCTCGACATCGCGATGGTCCGAGGGGTCGAGCGGCACAATGGAATTCAGCCGGTTGGACGGGTGGCCCGCCGTCAGCCGCACCTGCCAGCTGCCGTCATATTGCACGGACGCCGCCGGCCAGGCGCGAAAGCCGACGGCCTCCAGCCTGCGGACCAACGGCAGATTCTTTGAAGATATGGATGCCTGGCCCAATGGACGATCAGCTCCGATAGTCGCCATTGATTGCAACATATTCCTTGGTGAGGTCGCAGGTCCAGACGGTTGCCGACCCCGTACCGAGGCCGATATCGACTTTAACGGGGATGTCCTGCGCTTTCATCACATTCGAGGCGGCGGCCTCGGAATAATCCGGGTCACGCTCGCCGTTGACGGCGACCCTGATATCGCCAAACCAGATGGCAAGCCGGTCACGATCCGCCATCTCCCCGGCTTTGCCGACGGCCATGACAATACGGCCCCAATTGGCGTCTTCGCCGGCGGCCGCCGTCTTGACAAGCGGCGAATTGGCGATCGACAGCGCAATGCGCTTGGCGGCGGCATCGCTCTCGGCGCCCGTTACAGTGATTTCGAGCATCTTGGTGGCGCCTTCGCCGTCGCGCACAACCTGCAGCGAAAGGTCCTTCAGCACTTCGTTCAGGGCGGCGCGGAAAGCTGCAAGGCGCGGATCGTCGGCGCGTTCGATGTGGGCCTGGCCGTCCTCGGCCGCAGCCCCCGTCGCAAACAGCATCAGCGTATCGGAGGTGGACGTGTCGCTGTCGACGGTCATGGAATTGAAGGTCGGCCCGACGCCGTCGGACAGAAGCGCCTGTAGCGCTTCGGAGGCGATATCGGCATCGGTGACGACGAAGGAGAGCATAGTCGCCATGTCGGGCGCAATCATGCCGGCGCCTTTGGCAATGCCGTTGATCGTCACGGCCACGCCGCCGATCTCGGCGCTGCGGGTCGAAACTTTCGGATAGGTATCGGTCGTCATGATCGCCTTGGCGGCTTCGAACCAGAAATCGCCGGTCGCCTCGGCCTGCATCCTGTCAAGAACGCCAGCGAATTTGGTGGCATCGAGCGGCTCACCGATGACGCCGGTCGATGCCAGATAGATCTCGTTTTCGCCGCAGCCGACGGCCGCAGCAGCCGACTTCGCCGTCAGCGCGGTCGCCTGGCGGCCCTTCATGCCGGTAAAGGCATTGGCATTGCCGGAATTGACGACGACGGCGCGCGCAGTGCCGTGGGGCAGGTTCGCACGGCAGAAATCGACTGGCGCGGAGGGGCATTTGGAACGGGTGAAGACGCCCGCGACCGATGCCGGCTTATCGAAGACCATCATCAGCACGTCGGTGCGGTTCTTGTACTTGATGCCGGCCGAAGCCGTCGCCATGCGCACGCCGCGCAGCGAAGGCATCGGAACGAAGGATTTCGGGGCGAGCGGCGAAACGGAACCGGACATGATGAAACCTGCCAATGAGCATTTCCCGGCGACTGAAAGAACCGGCTCGCCGTCCGGAAATGCGACAACAACGATACGGAAGGGCCCGGAAGAACCGGGCCCTGATGCGAATATTTACTGCTTCGGCGCCGGCTGGGCGGGCTCGCTGCCCGGCTCCGGCTGCTTGTTGGCCTCGTCGTAACCCTTACGCAAAGTCTCGTCCGAGATCTCGATCTTGGCAGAAGACTTCGCCTGATTGAGCAGGGCAAGATACTTGTCGCGCATGACGAGCTGACGAACCTGGTCCTGCACCTGATCGAAAGGCGGCGGCGGAGCGTCGCGCTTGTCCTCGACCTTGATGACATGATAGCCGAAATCAGTCTTGACCGGCGTTTTCGAATAGGCACCCTTCTCGAGCGCGAAGGCCGCGTCCTCGAATTCCTTCACCATACGGCCGCGCGAGAAATAGCCGAGATCGCCACCTTCCGACTTGTTGGGGTCGGTGGATTTTTCCTTGGCGAGTTCGGCGAAATCCTTGCCAGCGTCAAGCTGCTTGATGATGTCCTTGGCTTCGTCCTCAGTCTTGACCAGGATGTGGCGGGCGTGGACTTCTTCCTGCTTCGGCAGGGCTGCGACTTCCTTGTCGTAACGGGCCTTGATTTCGTCAGGCGTCACTGTGTCGACGACGTGCTTCTTGAAATAGGCGTTGTGAAGCTCACGATCGGTGAGATACTGCATGCGCTTCTTGAATTCGTCGGTCTGGTCGAGCTTCTCAGTCGTGGCGCCGGTCGCAAGCAGTTTCACATCGATGGCTGCGGAGAGCGCCGCGACCTTCTTCTGGTCATCGGGAAGCTGCGCCAGCTGCGGATCGAGGTTGGCAACGGCGAGATCGAGTTCAGACTGGTGGATCTCCAGATTGCCGACCATGGCGACGACGGCGTCCTCAGCATGGGCCGGAGCCTGGAATGCAACAAAAGTTGCAAACGCCAGCACGGCGAATTTATTGGTGCTCAACATCAAATAACCCTTCACAGTTACATCGCCGGCTTCAGCATCGCCTGTTCCAGCTCAAAATAGCCATCAACACCGGATTGTGGCCTTTCTGTATCCGCCAAATCCGTTGACATCATTCGACCCCCCTCTTATCTGTCACGCAACCTCGCGTCCAGAACAGTTTCCGGGCGTTTCAAGGCGTGCGCCCGTTTTTCGGCTGGGCCACGGACAAGAAACGTCGCGGATGAATATTGAGAAAGGACCAGTCACATGGTCAGCTTTGGCGGTATAGCCCGCAAGTTATTTGGGTCGTCCAATGATCGCCGCGTGCGGTCCTACCAGCCGAACGTCGCCGCGATCAACTCCATCGAAGAGAAGACGAAGGCGCTGACGGACGAGCAGCTCGCGGCAAAGACCGTCGAATTCCGCGCCCTTCTCGCCGAAGGCAAGACGCTCGACGACATTCTGATTCCCGCCTTCGCCGTCGTCCGAGAGGCGTCGCGCCGCGTTCTCGGCCTGCGACCTTTTGACGTACAGCTGATCGGCGGCATGATCCTGCATTCGAATGCGATCGCCGAGATGAAGACCGGCGAAGGCAAGACCCTCGTCGCCACCCTGCCGGTCTATCTGAACGCGCTTTCCGGCAAGGGCGTGCACGTCGTCACCGTCAACGACTATCTTGCCCAGCGCGATGCCGCGACCATGGGCCGCGTCTACAGCTTCCTCGGCATGACCACAGGCGTCATCGTCCATGGCCTCTCCGACGAGGAGCGCCGCGCGGCCTATGCCTGCGACATCACCTATGCCACCAACAACGAGCTTGGCTTCGATTATCTGCGCGATAACATGAAGTACGAGAAGAATCAGATGGTCCAGCGCGGCCACAATTTCGCGATCGTCGACGAAGTCGACTCGATTCTCGTTGACGAAGCGCGCACGCCGCTGATCATCTCCGGTCCGCTCGACGACCGTTCCGAGCTCTACAATACGATCGACGCCTTCATTCCGCTGCTCGCGCCCAGCGATTACGAGATCGACGAGAAGCAGCGTTCCGCCAACTTCTCCGAAGAGGGCACCGAGAAGCTGGAAAACCTGCTGCGTCAGGCCGGCCTCTTGAAGGGTAACGCGCTCTACGACATCGAGAACGTCGCAATCGTCCACCACATCAACAATGCGCTCAAGGCCCACAAACTCTTCCAGCGCGACAAGGACTATATCGTCCGCAACGACGAAGTCGTCATCATTGATGAATTCACCGGCCGCATGATGCCGGGGCGGCGTTATTCGGAAGGCCAGCACCAGGCGCTCGAAGCCAAGGAAAAGGTGCAGATCCAGCCGGAAAACCAGACGCTGGCTTCGATCACTTTCCAGAACTACTTCCGCATGTACGATAAGCTCGCCGGCATGACCGGCACTGCGCAGACGGAAGCGGAAGAATTCGCCAACATCTATAATCTCGACGTGGTCGAAGTCCCGACCAACCTGCCGATCAAGCGTATCGACGAGGACGATGAGGTCTATCGGACCTTCGACGAGAAGTTCAAGGCGATCATCGACGAGATCCTCGATGCTCATAAGCGCGGTCAGCCGGTGCTCGTCGGTACGACCTCGATCGAGAAGTCGGAGCTGCTTGCCGAGCGCCTGCGCAAGCAGGGTTTCAACGACTTCCAGGTGCTGAACGCCCGCTACCACGAGCAGGAAGCCTATATCGTCGCCCAGGCCGGTGTACCGGGCGCCGTCACGATCGCCACCAATATGGCCGGCCGTGGCACCGACATTCAGCTCGGCGGCAACCTGGAAATGCGTATCGAGCGCGAGCTAGGCGATGTCGAAGCCGGTCCGGAGCGCGACGCAAAGGTCCAGGCGATCGTCGAGGAAATCAAAACTCTCAAGGAAAAGGCGCTTGCTGCCGGCGGTCTCTACGTCATCGCCACCGAACGCCACGAAAGCCGCCGTATCGACAACCAGCTGCGCGGCCGCTCCGGCCGTCAGGGCGACCCCGGCCGCTCGAAATTCTACCTTTCGCTTCAGGACGACCTGATGCGCATCTTCGGCTCCGACCGCATGGACAGCATGCTGACCAAGCTCGGCCTCAAGGAGGGCGAGGCGATCGTCCATCCGTGGATCAACAAGGCTCTCGAGCGCGCGCAGAAGAAGGTCGAAGCCCGCAACTTCGATATCCGCAAGAATCTGCTGAAGTATGACGACGTCCTCAACGATCAGCGCAAGGTGATTTTTGAGCAGCGTCTCGAGCTGATGGAATCGACCAATATTTCCGAGACCGTCTCCGACATGCGCCGCGAAGTGATCGAGGATCTGGTCGAAAAGCATATCCCCGAGCGCGCCTATGCCGAACAGTGGGATGCCGTCGGCCTGAAGACCGGCGTTGCCAATATCCTGAACCTCGATCTGCCGATCGAGGAGTGGTTCAAGGAAGAAGGCATCGGCGAGGATGACATTCGCGAGCGCCTGACGCAGGCCGCCAATGCCGCCTTTACCGAAAAGGCCGAGCGCTTCGGCGACGACATCATGCATTATGTCGAACGCTCGATCGTCATGCAGACGCTCGATCATCTCTGGCGCGAGCATATCGTTAACCTCGACCATCTGCGCTCCGTCATCGGTTTCCGCGGTTATGCCCAGCGCGATCCGCTGCAGGAATACAAGTCCGAAGCCTTCGAGCTTTTCACCGGCCTCCTCAACAATCTGCGCGAGGCCGTCACCGCTCAGCTGATGCGCGTCGAACTGGTGCAGCAGGCGCCTGCAGAGCCCGAACCGCCGGTGATGCAAGCTCATCACCTGGATCCGACGACAGGCGAGGACGATTTCGCCCCGATCTACCAAGCTTCCGAAGTCTTCGTCTCACCTGAGAACCGGAATCCGGACGATCCCGCCACCTGGGGCAAAGTCGGGCGCAACGAGGCTTGCCCCTGCGGTTCCGGCAAGAAATACAAGCATTGCCACGGCGCCTTCGAGCAGGTCTGAGGCAAATCGCGAAAAACTGGAAATGCCGCCTTGGGGCGGCATTTTTCTTTTCTGCGGCAGCACCGAAACCCGGCCTTCGCAGCCGAATGGCGACCCGATCCGGAACCGTTTCTTAACCCTGCTCTGTCAAGACTTCAGAGACGATTTGCCTGACCTTTAGAGTTTTGCGTGTTCATCATGGCGGTCATAGAAACAGCGGAGAAACTGCTGCCCGCGGGCCTGCGCCCGATCGGCGGCCGCACGCTGCGCATGTTAGCCGCCATGCTCACCGAACGCGGCGAAAAAGCCAATGCCCGTCGCATGGCGCTGACGGCCTTTTCGATCCGTATCCTCAGCGCCGCGCTCGCCTTTATCTCGCAGATCGTGCTCGCACGGCTGATGGGCGAATATGAATATGGCATCTTCGTTTTCGTCTGGGTTTTGATCGTTGTCTTCGGCGATCTCTCCTGCCTTGGCTTCCACACCGCGATCGTCCGCTTTCTGCCGCAGTACAAGGCGGCGGGCGCCTTCGACGAAATCCGCGGCCTGACTGGCACGGCACGCATTTTTGCGATGCTTTCCGGCACGGTGATGCTCGCCGCCGGCATGATCGGGCTGCATTTCTTCGGCGATAGGATCGAAAGCTATTATCTCGTCCCGATCTTCATCGGCCTGCTTGCCATGCCGATGATCGCGCTCGGCGATATTCTGGAGGGCACGTCGCGGGCGAACCATTGGCCGGTGATGGCGCTGAGCCCGGTCTATATCATCCGGCCGATTCTCATCATCGCCTTCATGCTGATCGCGATTGCGATGGGCGCAGAGCATACGGCTGTCACTGCCATGCAGGCAGCGCTTGTCGCGACCTTCGTCACCGCTCTTGGCCAGTATGGCGCGACACTCTTGCGCCTCCGCCGGCATTATGACGAAGGTCCGCGCAAGGTCAATTTCCTCGCCTGGCTGAGCGTCGCCTTCCCGATCTTCCTCATTGAGGGCGTGAGTTTCCTGCTCACCAATTCCGATGTCATCGTTGTCGGCATTTTCCTTGAACCGCACGACGTCGCCGTCTATTTCGCCGCCGCCAAGACCATGGCGCTGGTGCATTTCATCAATTTCTCGGTCAAGGCCGCTTCCGGCCCGCGCTTTTCCTCGATCATTGCCGAATGCGATCAATCCCAGCTCGCCAACGCCGCTGTCGACGCCGCCCGCTGGACCTTCTGGCCGGCGCTGGTGGTCGGCCTTGCGGTGCTCGCGACCGGCCATCTGCTGCTGTCGCTGTTCGGCGGCGCCTTCACGTCAGGCTATCTTGTCATGGCGATCCTGCTTGCCGGCATCCTTGCCAAGTCGCTGGTCGGCCCGGCTGAAACGCTGCTGATGATGGCGGGCAAGCAGAACCTCTGTGTGGCGCTCTATGCCGGCGCATTGGCTGCCAATGTCGGCCTCAACCTTGCTTTGATCCCGCACCACGGCATCGAAGGCACCGCCGTCGCCACGGCCTCGGCCATGGCGGTCGAGGCTATCCTCCTGCATGTCGCCGTGCGCCGCACGCTCGGCATCGCCCTCTTCGCCTTCGCCAGCCCCTCCGCCGCAACGCCAGAAATGAGAGTTCGATAGATGGTGCGCCTGCCCCCCGTCACCGAAAGCACCGACAGCATCAGCAACCGCATGATCCATGAACTCGCGGCGCTGCATTTCGAAGCGCCGCAGGCCGAAGCCCGTGCCGAGATCGGCCGGGCGGGGCGCGAGCTCTGCCTCTATCCTGGCAAGCTCGGCTACGAACTTCAGGATGAGCTCGACTTCCTGTCCAACCGGGCGATGGAACCAAACGTTTTTTTCTCCGGCCGCTTCCTTGCGCCCGCCATGCCGCGGATCGAAGACCGGCAGGTCAATTTCGCCCTGATCCGCGATCACGCCGCCGGCCGTAGCCGCATGCGTTTCCTCCTGCCGTTTTCGGTCGACAGACCGGGCTTTGCCGTCGGCCCCTCGATCATCCGCGGCTGGTCGAACAGCTTCGGTCCGCTGGGCACACCGCTCGTCGACAGCGAAGATGCGGCCGAAACCCTCGACAATTTCTTCGAGGGACTGACCGTTCCCGACCTCAACCTGCCGAGCACGCTGGTCTTGCCGGATCTGAGATTGAACGGCATTTTCGTGCGCATGCTCAAGGCCGTGGCGCTCGGCCGCAACCTGCCGCTCACCGTGGCCAATCCCTATCTGCGCCCGATGCTGCAGAGTGAGGAAGAGGCGCCCGCCTATCTCGGCAAAACAATATCCTCGTCGCATATGCGCGAGATGCGCCGACAGTGGCGCCTGCTTGAGGAACAGGGAACGGCGGTCTATGCCGTCGCCCGTCAGCCGCGCGACGTCCACGTCCGCTTCGAGGAATTCCTGGCAATGGAGGCCGGCGGCTGGAAGGGCAAACGCCGAAGTGCTCTCGTCACCGATCGCTACCATACCGCCTTCGCGCGCGAAGCCGTCTCGAACCTTGCCGCCGTCGACGCCGTGCGCATCCATACGATCGATCTCAACGGCAAGGCGATCGCCGCCATCGTCGTTCTGATGATGGGCGGCGAGGCCTATACCTGGAAGACGGCCTATGACGAGAACTATGCCCGCTATTCGCCGGGCAAGCTCCTGATGAGCGAGCTCACGGAATGGCATCTCGATGACGCCAATATCGTGCGCTCGGATTCCTGCGCCGTCTCCGACCACCCGATCATGAGCCGCTTCTGGCAGGAGCGCGAGGAGATGGGAACTTTGGTCATCGGTCTGACGCAGAACGGCGACCGCGACATGCGCCAGGCCGCCGCCCAGCTGCACATGTATCGCAGCACCCGCAACATGGCGAAAATGCTGCGCGAGAAGATCATGTCGCTCGCCGGCCGAGGCTAAAGCATCTCCGGGATGCTTAGCCCTCAGCCGCAGCCTTCTCCCGCAGCAGCCGGCGGATGACCTTGCCGGTTGTCGTCAACGGCAATGACTCGACGAATTCCACCTCGCGCGGATATTCGTGCATCGAAAGCCGCATCTTCACCCATTCCCTGATTTCGGCGGCCAGCACCTCGCTCGGCGAATGATCGGGTGACAGCACGATATAGGCCTTGACGATCTCGGTGCGCACCGCATCGGGTTTGCCGACGGCCGCGGCAAGCTGCACGGCGGGATGGCCGATCAGGCAATCCTCGATCTCGGCCGGGCCGATGCGATATCCGGACGATGTGATGACGTCGTCGTCGCGGCCTTCGAAGGTGACGTAGCCGTCTTCGTCCTGCCGGCCGATGTCGCCGGTAAGCAGCCAGCCGTGGAGAAATTTTCGTTCGGTCGCCGCCGCGTCGTTCCAATAGCCGAGGAACATGACGGGATCGGGACTGGCGATAGCGATCTGACCGGATTCGCCCGCCGGCAGTTCGTCGCCGGCCTCGCTGACGATCGCGACACGATGGCCGGGCACCGCGCGTCCGATAGCGCCGGCCTTGGTGACGCCAAAGGCGGCACTCGACGACAGCACGAAATTGCATTCCGTCTGGCCGTAGAATTCGTTGACGGTGATGCCGAGTGTGCGCTGCGCCCAATCATAGGTCTCGCGGCCGAGTGCTTCTCCCGCCGAGCCGATGGTGCGCAGCACCAGATCATATTTCGACCTGGGGTCGGAAACCGACCGCATCAGCCGAAGCGCCGTCGGTGGAATGAAGGCATTGCGCACCTTCATCTCTGCCATGATCCGATAGGCCATCTCGGCATCGAATTTCTGCGCCGGCGACGAGACCACGGGGACGCCGAGCAGAAGGCTCGGCAGCAACGCGTTGAGCAGCCCGCCGGCCCAGGCCCAGTCGGACGGGGTCCAGACCTTGTCGCCCGCCTTGGGAAACCCTTCATGGGCGAACTGCATGCCGGGGGCATGCCCGGGCAGAACACGGTGGCCATGCAATGCGCCCTTGGGCGACCCCGTCGTGCCCGAGGTGAAGATCATCAGCGCCGGATCGTCGGGCGTTGTCTTCTCTCCCTCGAAGACCGGCGCATGCGAGGCGGTCAGATCGGCAAAGGAGAGGGCGTCGGCAGCGTCGCTGACGCTGATCATTTGTCGCAGCTCCGGCAGGCGATCACGGATTTGCCGGACCCGATCAAGGCCGAAATCATTGGTGATGATTGCCGCCGCGCCTGAGATTCTGAGCCGATATTCAAGCGCCTCGACGCCGAACAGCAGCGCCAGTGGCAGGGCGATTGCACCCATTTTATAGATCGCGACGTGCGCAATCACGGTCTCGAAGGACTGGGGCATCAGCAGAGCGACACGATCGCCGCGCTTGATGCCGAGCGACGCCAGCGCATTGGCGAACATGGAGGAAGTACCGGAAAGCTCGCCATAGGTCAGCGAACGATGATTGCCGTCCGGACTGAAATGCTCCAGACAGACGCGCTCCGGATCTCGCACCGCCCATTCGTCGCTGACGGCGCGGCCGATATTGAAATCCTCCGGAATCCGCCAGGAAAAATCACGGTAGAGATCGCCATAACGATCGAAGGACGGCAGTCGCATGGTCGAAATCCGGTGAAATGCTGCACCAGCTAACACCTTGCGGCGCGGATACGCAAGCTGCAGGGAAAAACGGCAGATCACGCACCAGTGTGCGCATTGTCCGCAGATTGTTCATTCAGCCCCTGCGACTTTCGCGGTTGCGCACTAGATCATGAAACGCCGCGCGGGGTTATCTCAAGTCTTGGAGTTTTTCATGGAATACGTCAAATTCGGAAAGACCGGGCTCGAAGTCTCGAAAATCTGCCTCGGCTGTATGACTTTCGGTGATCCCGGCCGCGGCAATCACGCCTGGAGCCTGCGGGAAGAGGAAAGTCGGACGATGATCAAACAGGCGATCGACCTCGGCATCAATTTCCTCGACACCGCCAATACCTATTCCAACGGTTCCTCGGAGGAGATCGTCGGTCGTGCGATCAAAGACTTCGCCAAGCGCGAGGACATCGTGCTGGCGACCAAGGTGTTTAACCGCATGCGGCCGGGCCCGAACGGCGCCGGTCTGTCACGCAAAGCTATCTTCGACGAGATCGACAATAGCTTGCGCCGTCTCGGCACCGACTATGTCGACCTCTACCAGATCCATCGTTTCGACTATACGACGCCGATCGAGGAAACGCTGGAAGCGCTGCATGACATCGTCAAATCGGGCAAGGCGCGTTATATCGGCGCCTCGTCGATGTATGCTTGGCAATTCGCCAAGGCACTCTACATCTCTCGGCTGAACGGCTGGACCGAGTTCGTCAGCATGCAGAACCACCTGAACCTGCTTTACCGGGAAGAAGAGCGGGAAATGCTGCCCTTCTGCGAAGACCAGAAGATCGCCGTCATCCCCTGGAGCCCACTGGCTCGTGGCCGCCTGACCCGCGACTGGGACGAGACGACGGCGCGTAGCGAAACCGACGAATTCGGCAAGACGCTTTACACGCAGTCCGTCGATGCCGACCGCAAGATCGTCAATGCCGTCGCCGAAATCGCCGGAGCCCGCGGCATTTCCCGCGCCCAGGTCGCCACCGCCTGGATCCTGCAGAAGAACGTGGTCACTGCGCCGATCATCGGCGCATCCAAACCGAACCACCTGACGGACGCCGTTGCCTCGCTGTCGGTCAAACTCACCACCGAGGAAATCGCGGCACTCGAAGCGCCCTACATCCCGCACGCCATCGCAGGCTTCAATTAGCCGCCGGCATCTCGATCGGCAGACTGGCGTGGAGAGGATCGGAACATCGGCTTCGGCGCTCGGGACTATCTCCGGCTGGCGGGATCGAGCTGCCGACGCATCGTCACCAGGAACTGCTCGGCAAGTCCCCTGTCCTCGACGGCGCGCGCAAGAATCACGGCACCCATCATCGATGAGAGCGTCGTCGCGGCATTGGCGCGGCGCTCCTCTTCGGTCTCGCCCGGAACGATATCGGCAAGTGTGTCGACCAGTACGGACAACCCATCGCTGAAGGCCGCGCGGACCGCGCCGCGGCTACGGCTGACCTCCTGGATCAAGGTGGCGAATACGCAGCTGCCGCCTGGATCGTCAACAGTGCGCCAGTGGATATAATGGTCGAGAAGCGCTTGCAGCGGCCTGTCCGGAGACTCGGCAATATGTTCCTTCCAGCGCCTCTCGACCTTGTCGATCAGCTTGCGGCTGACCTCCAGCGCCAGTTCGTCCTTGGAGCCGAAATGGCCGTAGAAGCCGCCATGCGTCAGCCCCGCCGCCTTCATGATGTCGGCGACGCCGACACCGTCGAAACCGTTCTCGCGAAAGAGCACGCCGGCAACAGTGAGGATCCTCTCGCGGTTCTCGGCAAATTTTTCGCGGCTAACCCGCATCTTCATTCTCCAGAAATCGTCGCTTGACAAAATATATGATGTCCATCATGAATAAGCAAGAAATATGATGACCATCATGTAAGTTGGTTCTGTATCTTCCCCAACCTGAATTCGAATGGAATCCCCTCATGGTTTCAACAGTTCTTGCCTCCTCCCTTGCGCGGCGCAATATTCATTATGGTTGGGTCGTCGTTGCCGCGACCTTCCTGACCATGCTGGTGACGGCAGGCGCCATGGGCGCGCCCGGCGTCCTGATCAAACCGCTGCAGGACGAGTTCGGCTGGGAAACGTCGCAGATTTCCTCGGCTCTGGCGATTCGCTTGATCCTTTTCGGCTTCATGGGTCCGTTCGCTGCGGCCTTCATGAATTATTTCGGCGTCCGTAAGGTAATTGTCTTTGCGCTGGCGCTGATCGGCGCGGGCTTTGTCGGCTCGCTGTTCATGACCAAGCTTTGGCATCTGCTGGCGCTGTGGGGTGTCGTCGTCGGCTTCGGCACCGGCCTGACGGCGATGGTGCTGGCGGCGACGGTTTCGACGCGCTGGTTCGTCAAGCATCGCGGCCTTGTCGTCGGCATGCTCTCGGCAAGCTCGGCGACCGGGCAGCTCGTCTTCCTGCCGCTGATGGCGGAACTCACCGAACGTTACGGCTGGCGCGCCACCGTGTTCTTCGTCTGCGCCATGATCATGGCGGCCGCTCTTCTCGTCCTTCTCTTCATGCGCGACCGCCCCTCGGATGTGAACCTGCCATTATTGGGAGAAGCCCATGTGGCGCCGGCGCCGGCCCGAACGACGCTCGGCGCTGCGCTGATGACGCCGATCACCACGCTCCGTGAAATCTCGACGACCTCGACTTTCTGGATCTTGTTTGCCACCTTCTTCATCTGCGGTCTTAGCACCAACGGCCTGATCCAGACCCATTTCGTCACCCTCTGCGGCGATTTCGGCATCGTGCCGGTTGCCGCCGCCAGCGTGCTTGCCGTCATGGGCATTTTCGATTTCTTCGGCACCATCGGCTCTGGCTGGCTCTCCGACCGCTTCGACAATCGCTGGCTGCTGTTCTGGTATTACGGCCTGCGCGGTCTCTCGCTGCTCTATCTGCCGTTCAGCGATTTCAGCTTCTACGGCCTCTCCATCTTCGCCATCTTCTACGGCCTCGACTGGATCGCCACAGTGCCGCCCACCGTCAAGATCGCCGCCGATCGCTTTGGCCGCGAAAAGGCCGGTCTCGTCTTCGGCTGGGTCTTTGCCGGCCACCAGCTGGGCGCTGCCACGGCCGCCTATGGCGCCGGCCTGTCGCGCACGGAATTATCGAGCTACCTGCCCGCCTTCTTCGTCGCCGGTGCCTTCTGCCTGCTGGCTTCGATCCTGGCGATTACGCTGAAGAAGTCCGGGCTGCCCAGTGCGGCACCCGCCGCCGCTCATTGAGATCGACAGGATCCGGCCTCGTAACGAGGCCGGATTTCCCGCGGCATTGCCGCGATAACTTCGCTCTCCCGTCTTGCGCGCTCGCCCGCTCGCATGTTAGACACCCGCCTCGTCTGGATCCGTTGCCCCATTGGCGGAATTGGTAGACGCGCTCGACTCAAAATCGAGTTTCGAAAGAAGTGCTGGTTCGACCCCGGCATGGGGCACCAGCCTTCGCGCTGCGGAGCTTCGGCTCGGCGAGCCGAAGAGCAGCCAAGCGGAGGCTGTCGCGCCGTAGTTCCGTCAGGAACGAAGGCGGACTGTTCGACAATCTCCGGTTAGCTGCACCATCATCTCAAATGACTTTGTGTAGCCCCTACCTCTAAAGACCTAAGCGGGACTACGGAGCAAGTTTCGCCTCCGAGTGAAGCCTACTTGTTCTTCAGCAGCCACATCTTGCCGGCCATGGTAATGCCGTAGACATCCTTTGATGCATCATCATCCAGGTGCCGCCGCTCGAGGAAGCCCGGCTCTTTCAACTCGCCGAGCGTCTTTGCCGTGACCGATTTCACTTTCTGCGGCCGTTCTTTCCACCGGTCGGTTTTTGCGTAGGTCACCGTCGCGTTCTGATGCGTCCATTTATTGGCCGGCTGAGGATAGAGATCGCCATCCCTGGCGAGTTTGAGTGCGGTGATCTGGGATGGGGTAAGCTCAATCATATCGAAAATCCTGTGCCGGGTTCTTTGCGCTTGAAATGCGCTCCGAGCGAAGGGGCTCATAACATCGACTGATCACGTCCGCCACCGCATTGAGCTGTCCGTGCCGCGAAAGGCGAAAACCCGGCTTGTCGAAGCCGGGCTTCGTCTTTGCCGCGGATTTTCGTCAATAGCAGCGCCTGACCGTCCTGGTCACCTCGCCTTCATCGGTCTGGCGCGTGACACTCCTGGTTTCGCAGCCATCATGCCGATAGCGGCGGTGCTCACGTTCACGCACAGCACCGAAAGTGACGCCGCGCTCACTGATGGTGATGCCGGGCCGTACCCGCTCCTGGCGATAATCGTCGTCATAGGAACGCTCCCTGACATAGACGCTATCGGCAAGCACCGGCGCTGCAAACGAGCAGGCGGCAAGGGCCGCCACAGCACAGTTCAGGATGATCTTCCGCATATCCTTTCTCCTTCTCTTGATGAAAAGGCAACGACCCAAGACGCAAGTGGTTCCAGCATCAGCAACAGCTCGTTCATGCCGCGAGCAGTCGCAGGCCCATTATTTCCGACTGAATAATGCCCCCGTCGGCAGCCGCAAAACGCAAATCAACTATTTAATTTTGCTTGCGCTTCGTCCAAGGTGGCGGCCGTTACCATCAGGCGAGGGCAGACGTGCATCAGGAAGTGGGACTCATCGCAACGGTCGCCGTTAGTTTCGTTTTCGCGGCGATCCTCGGCTACGGCGCCGACCGGCTTCGGCTGCCGCCGCTCGTCGGCTACCTGATGGCCGGCATCCTGATGGGACCGTTCACGCCAGGCTTCGTCGCCGATACCGCTCTTGCCGGCCAGCTCGCCGAAATGGGCGTCATCCTGCTGATGTTTGGCGTCGGCCTGCATTTTTCCGCCTCCGACCTGCTCGCTGTACGCGGGATCGCCGTGCCGGGCGCGATCGGCCGAATTGTCCTCGCGACGCTGCTGGGCATCGGCCTCTGCATGCTCTGGGGCTGGAGCCTTGGCGCCGGCGTCGTCTTCGGGCTCAGCCTCTCGGTGGCGAGTACGGTCGTGCTCCTGAAGGCGCTGGAGGAGCGCAATCTCGTCAATGCGCCAAGCGGGCGCGTCGCCGTCGGCTGGCTGATCGTCGAGGATCTGGTGATGGTGCTGGCGCTGGTGCTGCTGCCAGCGCTGGCAGAGCTTCTCGGCGGCCACGCCGTCGAGACCAATCACGGCCTCGGTGATCTGCCGCTGGCACTGACGATCGGACTGACCTTGTTCAAGGTGCTGGCCTTCGCCGCCATGGCGGTCTTCCTCGGCCCCCGTATCGTGCCCTGGCTGCTGACGATGATCGCGCGCACCGGCTCGCGCGAACTCTTCACACTGACGGTGCTGGCGATCGCGCTCGGCATCGCCTTCGGCTCGGCGGCGATTTTCGGCGTCTCCTTCGCGCTCGGCGCGTTTTTCGCCGGCGTCGTCATGAGCGAATCCCAGCTCAGCCACAGAGCGGCGGCCGATTCGCTACCGTTGCAGAACGCCTTCTCCGTGCTGTTCTTCGTCTCGGTCGGCATGCTCTTCGACCCCTCGATCCTGGTGCGCCAGCCGCTGGCGGTGATCGGCGCCCTGGCGCTCGTCATTGTCGGCAAGGCCGTCATCACCTTCGCCATCGTCATGCTGCTGCGATATCCGATCGGCATGGGGCTGACCTTGGCCGGCGGCCTTGCCCAGATCGGCGAATTTTCCTTCATCCTCGCCGGCCTCGGCGTCTCGCTCGGGCTGCTGCCGCATGAAGGCCAGGATCTCATGCTGGCTGCAGCGATCCTGTCGATCACGCTCAACCCGATCGTGATCATCGCAACCGAGGGCTTGAAGAAATATATCCATGCGCAATGGCCCTCCGTCTTCGAAAGCTTCGGTAGAAAGAGGCAGATTACGCTCGGCAAGGAACTGGAAAAGATCAGGGCGCTCGGCGAGGAACGCGAACGCCAGCATCAGCTGAAGATGCAGCAGCTGATCGAAACCTTTCCGCTGTTCACCCAGGTCGGGGAGGATGCGCAGGAAGAGCTGCTGCTGCTCTTCAAGGCGAAGTCGGCTCCCCCTGGCGAACGTGTCATTCGTCGCGGCGATCGCGGCGACAGCATGTACTTCATCTCCTCAGGCGCGGTCGAAGTGCGCCTAGCCAGCGGCGCGATCCGCCTGGAGCCGGGCGCCTTCTTCGGGGAGATGGCATTGCTGAGCGGCGGAAGGCGTACGGCCGACGTCATCGCCGTTGACTTCTGTCAATTCGAAGTGCTCGAGCGGCGTGATTTCAATATGTTCATGTCGCATCACCCCAACTTGCGCGCCATCGTCAGCGAAATGGCGCAAAAACGCACGGAAATGAACGTCCTGCGTCAGCAATGGGAAAAGTCGATGGATCTGTCCTGAGGGCGCGGGGCTCGTCTCAACCCGCCGGCCAATAGGCGTCAGAGCGGAAATCGTCCGGGATCGGGTCGAGCCGCGACAAGGTCTCGGCTGCGAAATCGATCTGCAGCGACAGGTATTTCAGGGAGGCCAGCATCGGCACGCCGGTGGCAAATTCCCGGATGCGGGAAGGGTGATAACCACTTTCCTTGAGCCGCCGGTTCGCTTCCCGGCGCACATCTTCCCGGCTCGGTCCCGAACCCGCTTCGGCCCGGTCATTCATCTGCGCGGCCCGCCCAAGGCCGCCTTCGATCACTTTGAACATTCTCATGCCACCCTGCACGTCGACCACGTAAACCTTGCCCTAGAATGGCCGATTCGCAATCCCATGAAATCCTGGGAGAGGCGGCGACGCCTCCGCATCACAAAATTTTTAGACGGCGGTGGCACGAAGGACACGGGCGAGCATTTACAGCGCCGCATACGACCCCTAAAGCTTTTTGCACCGCAATAGGAAAGGAATGGAATGCTTCGCAGACTTTACGACTGGACCATGTCTCTGGCCTCGCGCAAATCGGCCGAAGTCTGGCTCGCCGTCATCGCCTTCGTCGAAAGCTCCATCTTTCTCGTTCCCGCCGACGTGCTTTTCCTGCCGATGGCACTTGCCAAGCCGGAACGCTCCTATCGCTATGCACTAATCGCTACCGTTGCTTCCGTGCTCGGCGGCATTGCCGGCTGGGCGCTCGGCTATTACGCCTACGAGACGGTGGCGCGGCCGATTCTCGAATTCTACGGCAAATTCGATGATTTCGAACAGCTGCGAAACTCGATCCATGGCGAATGGGAAATTTTGCTTCTGTTTTTGGTGACCTCCGGCTTGGCCCATCTGCCGCCGATCAAGGTCGTGACCATTATGGCGGGCGCCATCGGTATAAATCTGAGCTTCTTTGTCATTTCCGCCATTGTCGCTCGCGGCGCCCGGTTCCTACTTTTGGCTTGGCTGCTGCGTCGCTATGGCGAACCGATCCGCGATTTCATCGAGAAGCGTCTCGGCCAGATCGTAGGTGTCGGTGCTGCCGTGCTGATTATGCTCGGTATCGCCTACAAACTACTTGCTCACTAGGCCCACTTTGCGGAGTTCCGCCATGACTGCCACTTCCTCGCCGCTCGCCCGCCCCGGCTTTATCTATTCCATATTGCTTGCTATCGGCATGGCGGCGGTGGTTGGCGCCGCTCTTGGATTTCAATATATGGGCGGCTATATTCCCTGCGCACTCTGCCTGCTGCAGCGCCAGCCCTATTATTATGCCATCCCGATCGCCATTCTCGCTGCCATCTGCGAGCTTGCCGGTCTGCCGAACTGGATTTCCCGTGCAATGCTGCTCGCTGCCGGCATCCTGATGCTGGTGACCGCCGGCATGGGCGTCTATCACGCCGGCGTGGAATGGCATTTCTGGCCGGGGCCGGCGACCTGCTCGACGACCGCAAACAGCATGACGAGCAACGCCGGCGATCTGCTGACCGAGCTCAATACGATCAAAGGCCCATCCTGCACCGATGCAGCGCTCAGGGTGCTTGGCCTGTCTTTCGCAGGCTGGAACGTGATCGCCGGCATTCTGCTCGCAGCTTTCGCCTTCGTCGGCGTCCGCAAATCTGCGTGAGGTGAGCCTATCAGGGCTGCAGTTCGGTATCCCAATAGAGATAGTCGAGCCAGCTTTCATGCAGATAGTTGGGCGGAAACAGCCGGCCATTATTGTGCAGATCCTGCACCGTCGGCTGATAGGGCTTCTGCGACGGGAACATGCCCGCCTGCTTCGGAAGCTTGCTGCCCTTGCGCAGATTGCAGGGCGAGCAGGCCGCCACGACATTCTCCCAGGTCGTCTCGCCGCCATGGGCGCGCGGGATGACGTGGTCGAAAGTCAGGTCGTCGTTCGAGCCGCAATACTGGCACTCGAACCGGTCGCGCAGGAAGACATTGAACCGGGTGAAAGCCGGATTGCGGGATGGCTGAACGTAAGTCTTCAGGCATACGACACTCGGAAGCCGCATCGAAAAGCTCGGTGAGGAAACCGAATGTTCATATTCCGCGATGATATTCACACGGTCGAGAAATACCGCCTTGATCGCGTCCTGCCAGGACCAGAGCGACAAGGGGTAATAACTCAGCGGCCGGTAGTCGGCGTTCAGGACGAGCGCCGGCAGGGCCTGCGGGGAGACTGCAATCGTCAAGGGACTCTCCTGATCGATTCGGCATCTGCACCTGTATATTAGGCCGGTTGTTACAGGATTGTGAAGTCCAATAAATTCAGAGGATAAAGGCAATTTGAAGAGTGTTGCCGATCAGCCGATCGGCAACATGTCGCGCCGCACTTTCGTGGCGTAATAGGCCCAGAAAAGCCGCGCCGCCACGGAGCGCCATGGCGACCAGATCTCCGAAAGCTTGGCAAGCGCCTTTGTTTGCGGCCGCGCCGCAAGTCCGAGCGCGGCGCCGACGGCATTCTGCAGCGCGACGTCCCCGGCCGGAAAGACATCGGCATGGCCGCCGCAGAACATCAGATAGACCTCCGCCGTCCACGGGCCGACGCCCTTCAGCGCTGTCAGCTCGCCAAGCGCTTCGTCCAGCGGCTTCAGGCAGAGTCCGGAGAGATCGAGGCGGCCGGAGACAACCGCTTCGGCGACCCGCGACAGCGTGTCGGCCTTGGCGCGCGACAGACCGAATTCCCGCCATGCCTCCGGCGCAAGCATCACGTAATCTTCAGCCGTCAGCGGGCCGTCTGCCGGCAGCATGCGCCGCCAGATCGCCTCGGCGCTGTCGCGCGAGACCATTTGCGAGACGATGATATGGGCAAGGCCGGCAAAACCGGGTTCGCGCAAGCGTAGTGGAACCGGCCCTGCATCCGCCGCGATTGGTGCAAGGCGCGGATCGAGACGCATCAATGCTTCGAGCCCCAGCTTGACGTCATCGTCGTTGCGAATGATCTGCACGCGTCCTCCCAGTGGTTCGAAACGAAAATCCGTGGCAGAAGAAAGCATGACCACGAGCGAGCGTCAAAAACCTGTCTTTCGTTTTGCGCCGAGTCCGAACGGATCGCTGCACCTCGGCCACGCGCTGTCGGCCTTTCTGAATCGCGACATGGCCGAAAGCGAAAACGGCCGGCTGCTGCTGCGCATCGAGGATATCGACCAGACGCGCTGCACGCCTGAATTAGAGGCCGGCATTCTGAGGGACCTCGACTGGCTTGCCATCGACTGGGAAAGCCCGGTGCGGCGCCAATCGGAACATTTCCCGGAATATCAGGCGGCGCTCCACGCATTGATCGAACGCGACCTGGTCTACCCGGCCTTCCTGACGCGCGGCGAGGTGAAGGCGCGTGTCTCCGCCTACGAGGCAACAGGCCAATCCTGGCCGCGCGACCCCGATGGCACGCCGCATTACCCGCCGATTGATCGCGAGCGGCCTGAGGCCGAATGGCGGGACATCATCTCCTCGGGGAAAAAACATGCCTGGCGGCTCGATATGCGCAAGGCGCTAGACCTGATCGGCGAACTGCTGTTCTGGACCGAAACCGGCGACGGCAGGACGGGCGAGATCGCCGCCGAACCCGAGGTCTGGGGAGACGTCATCCTGTCTCGCTCGGATGCCCCCTCGAGTTATCATCTTTCGGTGGTCGTCGACGATGCGCTGCAGGGCGTCACCCATGTCGTACGCGGGCTCGACCTCTTTCACGCAACATCGGTGCACCGGTTGCTGCAGGTGCTGCTCGGCCTGCCGCAGCCCCTCTATCACCACCATCGTCTCATTCTCGACGCCAATGGCCGCAAGCTTTCGAAAAGCGAAGGTGACAGCGGCCTTGCCGAATTACGTGCCCAGGGCATGTCAGGGGCCGATATTCGCCGCCTTGTCGGGCTCTGACCGCCGCTCGACACGCTCTCTGCCGACGATCGAAAGTGTGTGGGAGAACATCCGGAAGACGCGGAACTTGATCAGCGCCGCGTTGATCTCTGCGCCGATGATGAAGATGACGCCGACCATGTAGAGGAAGATCAGCACGATCATCACCGAGGCGAGACCGGCATAGGTCGCGGTATAATTGGCGAAGGTCGCGAGATAATAGGCAAAGACCAACGCGCCGGCGAGCCACAGAAGCAGCGTCAGCAGCACGCCGGGAATGACGTCGAACACCCGCCGCTTGCCGGCCGGCAGCCACAGATGCATGACCAGCAGGCCGACGGTGAGGACGACAAGTGTGCCGTAGATGCGCCAACTGAAGACGACGTCGAGCGTATCGGCAAACAGCGGAAGCCACTTCCGGGCATAGTCGAGAGCCAATGGCACGGCCACCAACAGAATGCTGATCGCCGCGAAGATGATGACGGCAATCAGCACATAGCCGAGGCTGGCGAGGCGGGTGAAATACCACGGCCGCGTTTCCTGCACCCGGTAGGCACGGTTGAGCGAGATTCGAAGCGCTTCTACCCCGTTCGAGGCGAAATAGGCCGCCGCCAGCACCGAGATCGTCAGCAGTCCGCCGCGCTGAATGGTCAGGACCTGGAGCACCTGGTCGGCGAGCGGCTTGGCGATCGCTTCCGGCCAGGTGTCGAAGATCAGATGGATGGCGGTGGAGGAAAACTGATCGGCGCCGAGGAAGCTTGCAAGCGCCGTGCCGAAGATCAGGAAAGGGAAGACCGCAAGCAGGCTCGACAAAGCCACGTGGCTCGCCATCGCAAAGCCGTCATCCTCGACCATGTGACAGATCGCGTCATAGACCACGTCGTAGATCGTGCGCAGCACCTTCGGCATTCCGTCTCCGGGTTTCCAGATTGTATCCTCTGGCCGAATATGGGAAACGAGTCGCATTTTGTACAGGAATCATTCCATGGCGGAACAGCGCACAATCGTCGTCACCGGCTGTTCCTCCGGCATCGGCGCTTACTGCGCCCGGGCGCTGAAAGCCGACGGCTGGCGCGTCTTTGCAACGGTGCGCAAGGCGGACGATCTGCCGGCACTGGAAGCCGACGGCTTCGAAGCCTTCGTGATGGATTATGCCAGGGCCGACACCATCTCGGACCTGGCAGCCGCGGTCCTCAATCGCAGCGACGGCCGCATCGACGCGCTCTTCAACAACGGTGCCTATGGCCAGCCTGGTGCCGTCGAGGATCTGTCGACGGCGGCGCTGCGAGCGCAGTTCGAAGCGAACTTCTTCGGCTGGCACGAATTGACGCGGCAGCTCATTCCGTCGATGCGCAAACATGGTCGCGGACGGATCGTGCAATGCTCCTCCATTCTCGGCCTGGTTCCTTATCGCTATCGCGGTGCCTACACCGCCTCGAAATTTGCGCTCGAGGGCCTCAGCATAACCCTGCGCATGGAGCTCTCCGGCAGCGGCATCCATGTGAGCCTGATCGAGCCCGGGCCGATCGCCACGCGTTTCACCGCCAATGCGCTCGCAAAGTTCAAAGAAAACATCGACCTCGAGAATTCGCCGCACGCAGCCGATTATGCCAGACAGTTGGCGAGACTTGACGGCTCCGGGCCGGTCAACCGCCACAAACTTGGCCCGGACGCGGTCTATTCGGTGTTGAAAAACGCATTGAACTCGAAAAGACCAAGGCCACATTATCCTGTAACGACTCCGGCTAAACAGGGCATGCTCCTGAAGCGGCTGCTTCCGGCGGACCTCTTCTACAATCTGATGCGCTGGACCGATTGACCGAGAAAGTTGAATACCATGTCCACGGCCACCTATATCCTTGCGATCATCGTCATGGGCCTCGTCGCCCTCGTGCTGATCCGCGGCCTCTTCAACATGATGAAGGGCGGCGATGCCAACCGTTCCAACAAGCTGATGCAGCTTCGTGTGCTGCTGCAGGCCATCGCCGTCATCCTGATCATGATCACCCTCTGGATCACCGGCGGCGGCCGGCCGACGTGAGGAAAGCGTAGTGGAGGTTCTTGATGACGAATGGGAATGACAGAGCCGAGGTGATGCCGGATGAGGTGTCTCTCCAGGCAGCGTCAGGTTTGTCGAAAGGGCGAACTCCATTCTCCGTCATCCTCGGCCTTGAGCCGAGGATCCAAGCCGCGGCTGCTGGTGGGCGCCGCGTGGATGCTCGGGTCAAGCCCGAGCATGACGGAGGTCGGGGCGGCCGGACGTATCCACGATGCGGACGCGCATTGGAATCCTTTGACTTACCCCGCGTCGAGTCTGACCGCGGGTCGTGTGGCACGGCCACCTTCGCGTCTGGGGACGGTGCTACATGGTGAAACTCAACAGGATCTACACCAAAACCGGCGATGACGGCACGACCGGGCTGGTTTCCGGCCCGCGCCGGCTTAAGGACGATCTGCGCGTCGAAGCCTATGGCACGATCGACGAAGCCAATTCGGCGATCGGCCTGGCGCGGCTGCACACATCAGGCTTGCCCGAGCTCGACGCCATGCTGATGTCGATCCAGAACGACCTCTTCGATCTCGGCGCCGATCTCGCCACGCCCGATACCGGAGAGACGCCGGCCTACGAACCGCTGCGGATCGTCGAGACCCAAGTCGACCGCGTCGAGCGCGACATCGATCAGTTGAACTCCGGTCTCGAGCCGCTGAAATCCTTCATCCTGCCGGGCGGCAGTCCCGCTGCCGCACATCTGCATCTTGCCCGCACGATTGCGAGGCGCGCCGAACGTCTGATGGTGGCGCTTGCCCGCTGCGACGGTGAAATCGTCAGCGAGCCTGCAAGGAAATACGTCAATCGGCTCTCGGATTTCCTCTTCGTGGCGGCCCGTCACGCGAATGAACGCGGTCGTGCGGATGTGCTTTGGGTTCCGGGAAAAAACAGATAGGTTTGCCGCGATCACGATCGCCGGGGGGCCTTATGTTCATACCACTTCATGATGCCAATACGCTGAAGCATATCAAGGTTCAGTGGGTGACCCTGGCTTTGATCATCCTGAATGTCGCGGTCTGGCTCTTCACCAGCCTGGAGAGCGAACTGGCAGCCCAGGCGACGACGGTCGGCCTCGGCTTCATCCCGGCGATCGCCTTCGGGCACGCCCAATTGGCACTGGGATTGGAAATCGTGCCGGAACCGCTCACCTATCTCACCTATGCCTTCGTCCATACCGGCTTCTGGCATCTGGCCTCCAACATGGTCTTCCTCTGGGTCTTTGGCGACAATGTCGAGGACGCGATGGGGCATATGCGTTTCCTGCTTTTCTACCTCCTCTGCGCCGCTGCCGGCGCCCTTTGCCACGGGCTGCTGACGGCGACGTCGGAAGCACCGCTGGTCGGCGCTTCCGGGGCGATCTCCGGCGTCATTGCCGCCTATGTCATGCTGCATCCGCGCGTCAGGGTCTGGGTGCTGGTGTTCCTACGTGTGCCCTTGCCCCTGCCGGCCTTCGTGCCGCTGCTTTTGTGGATCGGACAACAATTCTTCATGCTGGCGATTGCGCCGGATGGCGATGTTTCCTGGGGCGCCCATGTCGGCGGCATCCTTGCCGGTGCCCTGCTGATTCTCGTCCTGCGCCGTCCAGGCGTGCCGCTCTTCGACCGTGAAATCGTAACGCCCCGCGCCGTAAGGGATGAAGCCGGCGCCGTTGCGGCCGGCACGGGCGGCCGCAACGAGCAGCGTCTTCCCTGGGGTCGAGACCGGCGTTGACCGATATATTGACGTGTACGTAAACGTCCATATATTGCCGAGGCGATTCCCTGCCGGCATCATGCAAGCGTTGTATTTGGAGGAAAAACGCGTATCCATGTCGCCATTCGACAATCGAAGCGGCGCCTGAGCGCGCATTTTCCTAAAAACTCGTGAAACCAGTTTCTCTTGAAGGAAGGCTCCCATGAAGATTCTCGTGCCCGTCAAGCGGGTTGTCGACTACAACGTGAAGATCCGGGTGAAGCCGGATGGCACAGGTGTCGAGCTTGCCAATGTGAAGATGTCGATGAACCCGTTCGACGAGATCTCGGTGGAAGAGGCGCTGAGATTGAAGGAAGCCGGCAAGGCGGAAGAAGTGGTGGTGGTGTCGATCGGCCCGGCCAAGGCCGAGGAAACGCTGCGCACGGCGCTCGCCATGGGCGCCGACCGGGCGATCCTGGTCGAAACCGATGATCAGGTCGAGCCTCTGGCCGTCGCCAAAATCCTCAAGGGTGTGGCCGATGCCGAGCAGCCTAGCCTTATCATCGTCGGCAAACAGGCGATCGACGACGATTCGAACCAGACCGGCCAGATGCTGGCGGCATTGCTGGGCTCGGCCCAGGCGACCTTCGCCTCGAAGATCGAGATCGAATCTGCCGTCCCTGGGGGCAAGGCTCAGGTCACCCGCGAGGTCGATGGCGGCCTGCAGACGATCGAGATCAAGCTGCCGGCGGTCATCACCACCGATCTCAGACTGAACGAGCCGCGTTACGCCTCGCTGCCGAACATCATGAAGGCGAAGAAGAAGCCGCTCGACAAGAAGAGCCCTGCCGATTTCGGCGTCGACACGACGCCGCGGCTGAAGGTGCTGAAGACCGAGGAGCCGTCCGGCCGCAAGGCCGGCGTCAAGGTCAAGTCGGTCGCCGAACTCGTCGACAAGCTGAAGAACGAAGCCGGCGTGCTGTAATCGGGCTGGAACAGGAGCAACTATCATGACCATTCTTCTTCTGGCCGATCATGACGGCAATCACCTTTCCGACCAGACCGCCAAGGCGCTGACGGCGGCAAGCCAGATCGGCGGCGATATTCATGTGCTGGTTGCCGGCAAGGCTGCCAGGGCTGCGGCCGATCAGGCGGCAAAACTCTCCGGCGTCTCCAAGGTGCTGCTCGCCGAAAGCGACGCGCTTGCCAACAATCTCGCCGAACCGCTGGCCGATCTGATCGTCTCGCTCGCCGGCTCCTATGACACGATCGTCTCGGCCGCCACCTCGGTCGGCAAGACGGTGCTGCCGCGAGTGGCAGCCCTTCTCGACGTCGCCCAGGTCTCGGAGATCATCGAAGTCGTCTCCGCCGACACCTTCAAGCGGCCGATCTATGCCGGCAACGCCATCCAGACGGTGCAATCAAGCGACGCCAAGAAGGTGATCACCGTGCGCACTGCTTCCTTCGCCTCGGCAGCGGAAGGCGGTTCGGCAACGGTCGAGGCGATCCCGGCCGTCTCCGATCCGGGGCTGTCGCGTTTCGTCTCCGATGCCCTGTCGGCGTCGGAACGTCCGGAACTGACCTCGGCCAAGGTCATCATCTCGGGCGGCCGCGCACTCGGCTCGTCCGAGAAGTTCAAGGAGGTCATCCTTCCCGTCGCCGACAAGCTCGGTGCTGCCGTCGGCGCCAGCCGCGCCGCCGTCGATGCCGGTTATGCCCCGAACGACTGGCAGGTCGGCCAGACCGGCAAGGTCGTGGCGCCCGATCTCTATATCGCCTGCGGCATCTCCGGCGCCATCCAGCATCTGGCCGGCATGAAGGATTCGAAGGTGATCGTCGCCATCAACAAGGACGAGGAGGCGCCGATCTTCCAGGTTGCTGACTATGGCCTCGTCGCCGATCTCTTTGACGCGCTGCCGGAATTGCAAAAGGCGCTCTGAGCGAGGCAAATGCCTTTCTTTCGCACTTGCGAATGACTGGAAAATTGTCTTTTATCGGTCTACTACTTACTGCCGGGCGATCTTTCGTCCGGCAGTATTGCTAATATAATACGGCAACGCGGGGGCGACTGCCGGCGGGGGTTTGGAGATGAATGCGGTGTTGAAGAATATTGGTATTATCGGTGCTGGCCAGATGGGCTGCGGCATCGCGCATGTTTCGGCCGCCGCAGGTTACAGGGTTCACATCTACGATCTCTCGCAGGACCGCATCGAATCCGGCCTCGCCACCATCAACGGCAATCTCGCCCGCCTGGTGACGAACGGCAAGATGACCGACGAGGAACGCAAGGCGACCCTGTCGCGCATATCAGGCTCCGCCGATGTCAACGATCTCGCCCCGTCCGATCTCGTCATCGAGGCGGCCACCGAGGACGAAAGCGTCAAGCGCAAGATTTATAGCCAGGTCTGCCCGGTGATGAAGCCGGAAGCGCTGCTGGCCACGAACACCTCTTCGCTTTCCATCACCCGTCTTGCTGCTGCCACCGACCGCGCCGAGCGCTTCATGGGCATACATTTCATGAACCCGGTGCCAGTGATGAAGCTGGTCGAGCTGGTGCGTGGCATTGCGACCGACGAGAAGACCTTCACCGCCGCCAAGGAATTCGTCGGCTCGCTGGAGAAGACCGTCACCGTCGCCGAGGACTTCCCGGCCTTCATCGTCAACCGCATTCTGTTGCCGATGATCAACGAGGCGATCTATACGCTCTACGAAGGTGTCGGCACCGTCGACGCCATCGACACGGCGATGAAGCTCGGCGCCAACCATCCGATGGGGCCGCTGCAGCTTGCCGATTTCATCGGCCTCGACACGTGCCTCTCGATCATGCAGGTGCTGCACGACGGGCTGGCGGACTCGAAGTATCGCCCCTGCCCGCTGCTGGTGAAATATGTCGAAGCCGGCTGGCTCGGACGCAAATCCGGCCGCGGCTTCTACGATTATCGTGGCGAAGTGCCCGTCCCGACCCGATAAGAGATCATCAGAAAGGGCGAGTGGACCGCACGCCCGCTAAATGCTTTCCTTGCCGGAACGGGAGGAATGCCATGTCGACCGAAACACCCATGTTCCTGCTGCAATGCTGCGTCCTTATCGGACTCGCGGGCGTCTTCCTCATAAGAGGAGATGGGGACTCCTGAGCGCACTCACGACCCGATCGCACCCTTGATCAGCGCCTTTGCATCTTCGCTGTCCCAAGCGGCAGGCCCGTTCATGGCCGAAATCAGGCAGCCCTTGTCGTCGAGCAGCAGCGTCACTGGCAGGCCGAAAGCGAGACCTTCCTTCTTCAGGCTGTTGAAGACGCCGATCGTATTGTCGCGGTAAAGCTGCAGCGCATCGACACCGGTCTCGGCGAGGAAAGTCTTCGGCTTCTCATCATTGCCAGTGTCGATATTGACGGGCACGACCTGGAACTTGTCGCTGCCCATTTCCTTTTCCAGCGCGTTCAGCGCCGGCATCTCCTCGCGACAGGGCACGCACCATGTGGCCCAGAGATTGAGCAGCACGGTCTTGCCGGCAAAATGATCGAGCGTCAGCGATTTACCATCCGGTCCGTTGAAGGAAACCGTCGCCAGTTTGCGCGGCTCGTTGGCGGCAACCATGGCAGCGACCTGCCCCTTCATCAGCGGCGTCAGATCGGCGGCGCGCTCCTTTGCCAGCGGGCATTCGGCCGAAGCGCTGCTGCCGATGCCATTGCCAATGCCCGTCTCCTTCACGTATACCGCTGCCGCACCTGCAACGACACCTGCGACGGCGGCGATTGCGATCAGTTTTCCGGACGGCAGGCCGAAGGGTTTTTTTGTCGTCATTTCATTCTCCAGGACGGGCATCTTATGGCCGAGAACACCACGGACACCAAATCCTCCAACCAGATGTGGGGTGGGCGCTTCGCCTCCGGCCCGGACGCGATCATGGAGGAGATAAATGCCTCGATCGGTTTCGACAAGAAGCTATTCGCGCAGGATATCCGTGGTTCCGTCGCCCATGCGACGATGCTCGCCCATCAGGGGATCATTTCGTCAGACGATAAGGACAAGATCGTTCACGGGCTAAACACGATCCTGTCAGAAATCGAAAGCGGCAATTTCGAATTCTCCCGCCAGCTCGAAGACATCCATATGAATATCGAAGCACGCCTGGCGACGCTGATCGGTCCGGCGGCCGGCCGGCTGCACACCGCCCGCTCGCGCAACGATCAGGTGGCGCTCGACTTCCGTCTCTGGGTGAAGGAAGAGCTTGAGAAGACCGAACGGATGTTGACCGGCCTGATCGCCGCCTTCCTCGACCGTGCCGAGGAACATGCCGAAAGCGTCATGCCGGGCTTCACCCATCTGCAGACCGCCCAGCCCGTCACCTTCGGCCATCACTGCATGGCCTATGTCGAAATGTTCGGCCGTGACCGCTCGCGCGTGCGCCATGCTATCGAGCATCTGGACGAGAGCCCGATCGGCGCTGCCGCCCTTGCCGGCACCGGCTATCCGATCGATCGCCATATGACGGCCAAGGCATTGGGTTTCCGCGAGCCGACCCGCAATTCCATCGATACGGTCTCCGACCGTGACTTCGCCATCGAATTCCTGGCGATCGCCGCGATCACGGGCATGCATCTGTCGCGCCTCGCGGAAGAGATCGTCATCTGGTCGACCCCGCAATTCGGTTTCGTGCGCCTGTCCGACGCCTTCTCGACCGGCTCCTCGATCATGCCGCAGAAGAAGAATCCAGACGCAGCCGAACTGGTGCGCGCCAAGACCGGCCGCATCAACGGCTCGCTGATCGCGCTGCTGACGATCATGAAAGGCCTGCCGCTCGCTTATTCAAAGGATATGCAGGAAGACAAGGAGCAGGTGTTCGACGCCGCCGAGAGCCTGGAACTGGCGATTGCCGCCATGACCGGCATGGTGCGCGACATGACCGTCAATACCGCGCGCATGAAGGCGGCGGCCGGCTCCGGTTTTTCGACGGCGACCGATCTTGCCGACTGGCTGGTGCGCGAAGGGGGCCTGCCCTTCCGTGATGCCCATCACGTCACCGGCCGCGCCGTGGCGCTCGCCGAAAGCAAGGGCTGCGATCTTGCCGAACTGCCGCTCTCCGACCTGCAGGCGATCCATTCTGCAATCACCGACAAGGTCTACGACGTGTTGACGGTGGAAGCCTCGGTCGCCAGCCGCAAGAGCTTCGGCGGCACGGCCCCGTCCGAAGTCCGCAAGCAGATCGCCTTCTGGCGCGCCCGCAATTGAGGGTACAGGGCAGGCCGAAAGCCGCCTCGCCCTTCTGCCAGCGCTCGAAACCGCCCAACAATCAGGGTGCACAAGGCTGAGAAACTTCGCTATGAAGATCCCGTCGTTCGATGAACGATATCAGCCATAGGCCGCACAAGAGGATATCCATGCAGAAGAGCTTGCCGCACCTCATCCGCCTGACGGCGGTGCTCGCCGTCATCGGCCTTGCCGGTGCCGGATGCGGACGTAAGGGCGATCTCGATCCGCCGAGTGCTGCGGCGACGAAGGAAGGCGACGTTTCCAAGCCGACGAAACAGCCCGGCACCGTTGACAAGCCCTTCCTCCTTGACCCCCTCCTTTAAGGCGCGCACCCCGTGAACCATTTCGATTACCGCGACGGCATCCTTTACGCCGAGAACGTCCCCGTTCCGGAGATCGCCAAGGCGGTCGGCACGCCGTTCTACGTCTATTCAACCGCAACGCTGGAGCGCCACTATCGCGTCTTCTCGGAAGCGTTCGCCGATGTCGACTCCATGGTCTGCTATGCGATGAAGGCGAACTCGAACCAAGCCGTGCTGAAGACCCTGGGACGCCTCGGCGCCGGCATCGACGTCGTTTCGGAAGGCGAACTGCGCCGTGCACTTGCCGCCGGCATTCCGGCGAGCCGCATCATGTTTTCGGGCGTCGGCAAGACGCCGCAGGAGATGGATTTCGCCCTCGAGGCTGGCATCTACTGCTTCAACGTCGAATCCGAGCCTGAGCTGGAGATTCTTAACCAGCGCGCCGTCAACGCCGGCAAGAAGGCGCCGGTCTCCTTCCGCATCAATCCGGATGTCGATGCCAAGACGCATGCGAAGATCTCGACCGGCAAGAAGGAAAACAAGTTCGGCATCTCTTGGGATCGCGCCCGCGCCATCTATGCCCATGCCGCCAAGCTGCCCGGCATCGAAGTCACGGGCATCGACATGCATATCGGCAGCCAGATCACCGAGCTGCAGCCCTTCGACGACGCCTTCAAGCTGCTGCGCGATCTCGTCGCGACATTGCGTGCCGACGGCCACTCCATCCATCACGTCGATATCGGCGGTGGCCTTGGCGTTCCCTATAAGGATGACAACAATCCGCCGCCGCTGCCCGATGCCTATGCGGCGATCGTCAAGAACCAGCTTCGCGGCCTGAACTGCAAGATCGTCACCGAACCCGGTCGCCTGATCGTCGGCAATGCCGGCATTCTCGTGACCGAAGTTCTTTATGTTAAGGACGGCGGCGAGAAGACTTTCGTCATCGTCGACGGTGCGATGAACGACCTCATTCGACCGACGCTCTATGAGGCCTATCACGAGATCCGTCCGGTGACGATATCGGCAGCAAACGCGCCGCGCATCCGCGCCGACGTGGTTGGCCCCGTTTGCGAGACCGGCGATTATCTGGCGCTCGACCGCGAAATGGCGATGCCGAAGCCCGGCGACCTGATGGCCGTCAGCACTGCCGGCGCCTATGGCGCGGTGCAGGCAGGCACCTATAACAGCCGCCTGCTGGTGCCCGAAGTTCTGGTCAGGGGCAGCGATTTTCATGTGATCCGCCCGCGCAGGACCTATGCCGAGCTGATCAGCCTCGATTCCGTTCCGGCCTGGCTCGACTAGAGCATGTCGCTCAAAAGTGTGAGGCGATTTTGCGTTAACGACATCCGTAAAGCATAGAGCTAAAGCGCAAGAAGCGAATCTGAAAGATCGCGGCGCGCTTTAGCAGCACCATCACTTTTCGGCGAATAAACGTGAAAAGGCGGTATTCCTGCCCGTTCGCCCTCGCCTTCGCCACAAAGAGTGTTATCCTTTCGTTCATGAGCGTATTGCCCCGCAATCGCCGGAAGCGCCCTCTGTACCAGAACGCCAGATCGCGGAGACCGGACCGATGACAAGCCCCTCAAGGCAGAGGAAGGGTGCATTTGCGCTCCGTCCCTCGCTTGCCCGGCTGGTAACGACGAAACGCCTGCTGGCGCGCACCGTGCTCTTCTTCGAGCAACTGCTGCCGCTGTTGATGCCGGTCCTCTCCATCGTCGCCATTTATCTTTCGGCCTCCTGGTTCGGTATCTTCCGCAACGTGCCGGACTGGCTGCGCATCCTGTTGCTGATCGCCTTTGCCGCGGCGTTTCTCGTCTCGCTTGTTCCCTTCCGCCATCTGCGCTGGCCGAAAACCGCTGAAGCCGATCGCATGCTGGAAGAGCGCAACGGCCTGCCGCACCAGCCGGTTGCCGTCCAGGAAGACGAGCCGGCCTACGACACGCCCTTTTCGCGGGCACTTTGGCGTGAGCACCAGGTGCGCATGGCGGAAAAGATCGCAGCACTCGATGCCGGCATGCCGCGGCCTGATATCGCCGCACATGACCGCTTCGCCCTGCGCGCCCTCCCTGCTCTGCTTGTTGTCACCGCTTTTGGCTATTCGCTGTCGCTCAACGGTGGCTCGGTCAGTGACGCATTGCAGTCAGCGCCCGAACAGGTGGCGGTCGATCCGGCGGTGCGCATCGATGCCTGGGTGACGCCGCCCTCCTATACCGGTCGCGCGCCGGTTTACTTGACTGCCGACGGCAGCGAACAGGCGCCGGTCGGCGTTCCGCAGTTCTCCGGCCTCACCGTGCGCGTCAGCGGCGGAAAGACGGCCGAAAAGGTCGTGTTCCGCAAGGCGAACGGCGAGGCGCGGGATATCGCCGTGCAGGCTGACGCAAAGCCACAGCAGGCAAGCGCGCCTGCCGGCGAGCAGCCGACGGCCGGCGCGACTGCCAATAATGCCCTCATCGCGCAGACGCATGTGATGAGGCTTGAGGAAAACGGCGCGCTCGAAGTCAACGGTCGCCGCTGGAGCTTCGACGTGCTGCCTGACAAGGCGCCTGAAATCGCCTTTGACGGCATGCCGAAGGCAAGCGTCAACGGCGCGCTGGAAATCGGCTTCACCGTCAAGGACGATTACGGCGTCCAGGAGGCCCATGCGGAGATCGTTCCTCTGGAAAATGATCCGACGGCGACGCCGCTATATTCGCTGCCGGAGTACCGGCTGGATATTCCCCGTCGCAACGCCCGCGACGCCAAGGGCGTGACCAGCCGGAATCTGACCGAACATCCGCTTGCCGGCAAGCCGGTGCGCATTACCCTCGTCGCCAAGGATGCCGCCGGCCAGACCGGCCGCAGCCCGCCCTACGAGATGACGCTGCCGTCGCGACCCTTCAACGAGCCGCTTGCCGCAGCTGTCGCCGAGGAACGGCAGGTTTTCGCGCTCGATACCCGTAAGATGCCGCAGGCGATCGCGCTGAACGAGGCGCTGACCATCCGTCCCGAGGAGACCATCCCCAAGCTTACCAACTACCTGCTGCTGGAATCGGCCTTGGTCCGCATGAAGCTGGCAAGAGGCGAGGAGGCGCTGAAGGATACCGCCCAGTATCTCTGGGAAATCGCGCTCGGCATGGAGGACGGCGATCTTTCGCTTGCCGAGCGCAAGCTGCGTGAAGCCCAGCAGAAGCTTGCAGACGCATTGGACCGCAACGCGCCCGACGAAGAGATCAAGAAGCTGATGGATGAGCTGCGCAAGGCGATGCAGGACTATCTGACGGAGCTTGCCGAACGCATGCAGAATGCCCCGACGATGCAGCCGAACCAGAACGCGCAGAACATCCTGCGCCAGCAGGATCTGGAACGGATGATGGACCAGATCGAGAATCTCGCCCGCTCCGGCAATCGCGACGCGGCACAGCAGATGCTGTCGGAATTGCAGCGCATGATGAACAACCTGCAGGCCGGCCGGCCGCAGCGGGGCCAGCAGGGTCAGGAAAACAGCGAAGCCCGCAAGCAGATCGACAAGCTCGGCGAGATCCTGCGCGATCAGCAGAAGCTGATGGAAGAGACCTTCCGCCTCGATCAGCAGCTCAAGGACCGTATGCAGCGTGGCGAATCCGATATGGGCGAAAACGATCCGCTGCTCGACGATATGATGCCGGGAGAGAATGGCGAACCGCAGGACCAGCAGCAAGGGCAGCAAGACCAGAGCCAGCAAGGTCAGGGCCAGAAACCTTCCGACCAGATGACTGCCGAGCAGCTCAGAGAAGCGCTGAAGCAGTTGCGCGCCCAGCAGGATGCCCTCGGCAAGCAGCTCGGGGAATTGCAGAAGAAACTCGGCGAAATGGGCATGAAGCCCGGCCCGGGCTTCGGCCAGGCCCAACGCGAGATGGACGGCGCCGGCCGCGAACTCGGCCAGGGCCGCGGCGACACGGCCGTCGAGAACCAGGGCCGTGCGCTGGAAGCCCTTCGCCAGGGCGCTCGCGACATGATGAACCAGATGATGCAGGCGCAGCGGGGCCAGCAGGGACAAGGCCCGAACGGCCAGGTCGGCCAGGGCGATCAGAACGGCCGGGATCCGTTGGGGCGACCGCGCATGACCAACGGCTATATCGACAACGATGGCGTGAAGGTGCCTGACGAAATCGACGTTCAGCGCGCACGCGAAATTCTCGATGCGATCCGCGAGAAGCTCGGCAACAATCCGCCACAGGAAATGGAACGGCGGTATCTCGAACGGCTTCTGGACATCCAGTAAGCCTTATACCGCCGTCAAAGATACGCGTGCGCTTTAAGCGACAAGTGCCCGGGCGACAGCCTTGCGGATATCGGGAAGCGCAAATGGCTTTGCGACGACGTCGATGATTTTTTCCGCGAGATCGTCGGCGCGCTCGCGCTGCTCGGCATAGCCGGTCATCAGCAGGATCTTCAAAGCGGGGAAGGCGTCCTTCGCCTGATGGGCGAGTTCGATGCCGTCCATCACGGGCATGCGGATGTCCGACAGCAGCAGATCGTAGACCCCGTCCTTCAGCTTCTCCAGCCCCTCGGCGCCGTCGGCCGCTTCATCGGTCTCGTGACCGTCAAGCCGCAAGGCCCGGGCTACGAAAGACCGCAGGGAATCCTCGTCTTCCGTAATCAGAATTCTTGCCATATGTGCATTGCTCCGTCTTCAGCCCCGCGACGGAAATCACCAGACTTTCCTTTTCGATCGGTAAAGATGGCGAAGCGATAGGCGAGATGGTTAACAACCCGTCTTCACGCGGCAATGAAGCGACGCCTGCATTCCCTCAGGCGTCGCCGGTCACTACGCCCACGAATGGCAGTTCGCGAAACGCATAGGCAACGTCCATGCCGTAGCCGACGACGAAGTAATCGGGACATTCGAAGCCGACATAATCGGCCTCCAGCTTTTCCTTGCGCTTGACCCGCTTGTCGAGCAGCACGGCGATCGTCACGTTGCGCGCGCCACGTTCGAAGAGCAGTTCCTTGGCAAAGAGCAGCGTCCGGCCGGACTCGAGAATATCGTCAATCAGGAGGACGTCTCGGCCATGTACGTCGCTGTCGATATCCTTGACGATGCGCACGCCCTGCGAAACGGTGCCGGTGCCGTAACTCGAAAGCGTGATGAACTCGACCTCGGGAGCAAGTCCGGTGTCGTGCAGGGCGCGAATCAGGTCGGCGGCGAAGATGAAGGAGCCCTTGAGCACGGCAATGACGAGCAGGTCCTTGGTCGGACCGTTAGCGATCTCCCGCGCCATCGCATGATTGCGCTCCGCGATCTGCTCGGCGGTGAAGAGCGGCTCGATATTTTTTCCGCGCACGACAGGCATAAGGGCTTGCTCCATGAAAAGAAGGGTAAGCCGTTAGCACATATGCGCGCCTGAAACAGCCTCGCCGTTTATGAAATCAACGGGATTGGTGCATCCTGTGGCAGAAAGCGATCACGAAACCCGTTATTTCTACGGCAGGAAAGAAAGCTGGACCTCCGGCAATTTTCCGCCGGCGTGCTGGACGCGGGCTGAAAAGCCACGGCTTTGGCCGTCGTAGATGACGTCGGCGGGCGGATCGATGACGACGCTTGCCGTCAGTCGTTCGTCGGTCACCAGATCGGCGCGGATCGGATGCACCGTCTGCGTTGTGCCGCTTTCGTTTTCGATGATGCCGTTGACGACGAGCACACGCATGCCGTTCGCATCACGCGGCGTCAGGGTGACATGGGTGAAATGCAGCGGCGCTCCGGAGGAGGCGCCCGCGGCGGAAAGGCCGGAAAAGCCGCCTGCGAGCCCGAAAACGAGCACGGCGAGCGCCAGTACCAGCACCGCGAAACTGCGCGGCGACGCTCGCTGCAGCCAGGATTCCGCCCTTCGCAGAGCGGAAGCAGCCATCGGCGACAGGAGCGGCGGCCGTGCGACGCGCGCTGCCGCCATGCGCCTGCCGTTGTCGTTATGGATCTTGGTGCTGAAGTCCTTCGGCCGGGTTTTGCCGACCGTCACGAATTCGGCGTCGGAGACATCAGCAGGACGTGTCGAACGATACTGGCGGCCTACGGGTTCGGGCGGCAGGAAATCATAGGCCTGGCCCGGCGTACGGCGGCTGAAGGAGGATGCTTCCATGGTGGCTGCCTCGCAGATGTCCACATGGTTTCGCTGCCGCAAGAAATCTTGGCATTGAAACGAATCCTCCTCAGTCGTAAATTTTAATGGTTAATGCTTCGCAAAGATTGCCATTAAACGGGCGTCTTTTCGGCAAACTTTACCGGCTGTTAACGGTGTTGGTTAACAAGTCACGCGGTGAAACCAAGAACAGACTGAGCTGCCCGTTGATCCACTTCGAGAACGTCGGTTTGCGCTATGGCATGGGCCCGGAAATCCTCCGGGACATGACCTTCGACATTCCGAAGAAATCCTTTCAGTTCCTGACGGGCCCATCCGGCGCCGGCAAGACCTCGCTGCTGCGGCTGCTCTTCATGTCGCTGCAGCCGACACGTGGTCTGATCCGCATGTTCGGGCGCGACATTTCCGAAATTCCCCGGCCGGAACTGCCGCTGCTGCGCCGGCGCGTCGGCATTGTCTTCCAGGATTTTCGCCTGCTCGACCATCTCACGACCTATGAGAATGTCGCTTTGCCCTTACGCGTGCGCGGCAAGGATGAAAGCTCCTACAAAACCGACGTTCTGGAACTCTTGAAATGGGTCGGGCTCGGCGAACGCATCAACGTGCTGCCGCCGGTCCTCTCCGGCGGGGAAAAGCAGCGCGCCGCCATTGCACGGGCACTGATGGACCGGCCGGAAGTCCTGCTGGCCGACGAGCCCACGGGCAATGTCGACCCGCCTATGGCAAGGCGCCTGCTCAATCTTTTCCTCGAACTCAACCGGCTTGGTACGGCGGTCGTGATCGCCACCCATGATCTGGCGCTGATGGAACAGGTAGAAGCCCGCCGTATGATCCTCTCGGAGGGGCATCTCGATATCTATGACTGAACCCCCGTCCAGGAACCGAGAGAAGGCGTCGGGCCAGCCTGCCGCCCAGCAGAAGCGCCCGGAAATGCGCGTGCGCCCGACCGCGCCGATCCTGCCGCCCTCCAATATCCAGGGCAACGCCCTGATGGTGGTTATATCGATCATGGCCTTTCTTGCCTGCCTGACGCTCGGCGGCGTCAGCATGGTGCGTTCGACGGCGGCAAGCTGGGAGAGCCAGATCTCCCGCGAGATAACCATCCAGATCAAGCCGGACGACAACCTCGATATGGAAAAAGCGCTGACGCAGGCACGCGACCTGGCGCTGACATTCGTCGGCACCAAAAGCGGCCAGATCGTCGACGAGGCAGCCACCGCCCGGCTACTCGAACCCTGGCTCGGCCCCGGCCTCGATCTCAAGGATCTGCCTGTTCCCCGTCTCGTCGTCATCACCATCGACGAAAACAATCCGCCGGATTTCGATGCAATGCGAGGGCTCCTCAAGGACAGCATTCCGCAGGCGAGCCTCGACGATCACCGCACCTGGGTTGACCGGCTGGTCTCCATGGCGCACACGACGGTGCTGATCGGCACCGGCGTCCTGCTTCTGGTCTTCTCGGCAATGGTGCTGACCGTCGTCTTCGCCACGCGCGGCGCGCTGTCCGGCAACCGGCACATCGTCGAAGTCCTGCATTTCGTCGGCGCCGAAAGCTCCTTCGTCGCCACCGAATTTCAGAAGCATTTCCTGAAGATCAGCCTTAAGGGTTCGGCGATCGGCAGCGCGCTTGCCGCTCTTTTCTTCGCTAGCGCCGGCTTCTGGCAAAGCCGTACGCTGGCGACGCCGGAGACGGATCAGGCAACGGCGCTGTTCGGCACCTTTTCCGTTGGTGTACTCGGTTATGCCGGCATCTTCGCGACAATGATCGTCATCGCACTCTTGACGACCGTCACGGCGCGGCTGACCGTCATGCGGACGATCTATGAAATCGATACATTGCGTTCGGACCCGACACGCACCGACGGCATCGCAAGTTGATCGTGACCATGCCGTTTTATCGTGAAAGCGTCTGTTCCGCGCCGCAATCAGCGTATAATCACGATTCATGACCATGGGCGATACGACACGCAATCCGATTCGGCAGGACCCGGAGCTTGATCGTCCGGCGGGCCTGCCGCCGCGGCGCGGTCCGATCCGCCGCCTGCTGCGCTGGGGCGGCTTTGGTTGCGTTCTGGCAATCGCCCTGGTGTTCGGCGGCTTTCTGCGGTTTGCCGATTCCGTGACAACGCTCAAGCCTCCGGCCGAGCCCAAGGCTGACGCGATCGTCGTGCTGACAGGCGGCTACCAGCGCATCGACCAGGCCGTGGAACTGCTGCAGAAGGGGGCGGGCAAACGACTGCTGATCTCGGGCGTCCATCCGACGACGACGCCGGCGCAGATTCGCAAGATGACGCAAGGCTCGGCCGATCTTTTCTCCTGCTGCGTCGATATCGGCCACGATGCGATAGACACGATCGGCAACGCCGAGGAAACCTCCAATTGGATCCACGCCAGGGGATACAGAAGCGTTCTCGTTGTCACGAACAATTATCACATGCCGCGCAGCCTCGCAGAACTCTCCTATGTCGATCCGGACATCGAGTTTATCCCCTATCCGGTGGTCAATTCGGATTTGAAGACCCGCAACTGGTTTACCGACCCGAACGCGATGCGGGTCATGCTCGCCGAATATGCAAAGGTGCTGTTAACGGGCGCTCGCAATGTCACCGGCTTCGGCCGTCACACCGGACTGCGCTCGGCAAGTGTATCCGGCGCAGACTGAGCTTTTGCATCGGGGCGGCATCAAACGCTTTTTATCACGGGCAATATCGTGTAGGCCGGTCGCATGAGCATGCCTCGGGATAATTTCATGATCGCCCTGCGTTCCGTCCTCTTCAACACGATCTTCTATGCCAATCTCATCGTCCGGATGATCGTGCTCTCGCCCTATTATTTTGTGGTGCCGCGGCTGACCGCCTATGAGATCCCAAAGAATTGGGCGCGCTCCAACCACTGGCTGATGCGCATGATCGTCGGCACGACCTTCGAGATCGAGGGGCTGGAGAACCTGCCTGAGGGCAGTTTTATCCTGGCGCCGAAGCACCAGTCCTTCTGGGACACCTATGCGTTGCTGCCTGATCTCAAGGATCCGGTCTACATCCTGAAGCGCGAGCTGATGTGGATTCCGCTCTTTGGCTGGTATGCGAAGAAGCAGCGCATGATCCCGGTCGACCGCGGCGCCCGCGGCAAGGTGATGGTGGAAGTGCTGAAACGCACCAGGGAGGAGCTTTCGACCGGTCGCCAGCTGATCATCTATCCTGAGGGCACCCGCCGCCCCCCGGGTGCCGAGCCGGTCTATAAATACGGCATCGCCCGCATGTACCGCGATCTTGGCATTCCCGTCGTGCCGGTTGCAATGCATCCAGGCCTCTTCTGGCCGCGGCGGAGCGTCCGCCGTTATCCCGGTCATTTCAAGGTCAGGATCCTGCCGCCGATCATGCCGGGAATGGATCCCGATGCTTTCTTCGCTCATCTGATCGAGGTCACGGAACGGGCAAGCGACGAGCTCCTCATCGACACCGTCGACCGTAATCCGCATCTGCCGTTGCCGCCGACAGCGGTCGCTCGGCTGACCGAGCTGCGCAAAGTGAGGGCGGCGACGGCCTGATCAGCCGGCCCGCAGCCGCTCCACCTCGTTGCCGACCTGCTCCAGCCACGGGTCGCGAATGCCCATCTGTCTCAGGTGCGCAAGCGTGTTGAAGACGTAGGCGTCGTTGGGGCCTGACTGCCCCCTGGCCTCGTTCACCACCCGCGCGGCCGCAAGCGCATCGAGCGTACCGGCATATTGCTCGTGGTCGCGATCAGCGATGTAGGTAACCGCTTCCGTTCGGCGACCGCCGGCAAACTGCAGCCGAACCCGGCGCTCCAGATAGACATTGGTGACGAGTTCGCGGGCGCGGAGATAATCGATCACCTCGTCCCATTTCTGCGGTGAAACACGAAACGCCATGCCACGGCATGCTCCACCCCTGTCGAGGCCGAGAACCAGGCCGGGATTGTCCGGCGTGCCGCGATGGACGAAGGATCGGACGCACAGCGAACGTCGGTAACCATGCACAAGAGCTTCTGCCCGCTCCAGGAACTCGAAGCCCGGATTCCACATCAGCGAGCCGTAGCCAAACACCCAAAATTCGTCCATATCGCACGCCAGACCGGAATCACATTGCGATTCACCATTGGAGAACATCATGGCAGCGTCAAGCCGATCCGGCAGCAGCCAACCCGGCAACAGCAAGAAATTCTTGTTGCTGGGCGGAGGCATCCTCCTGGTGATCGCGCTTTATACCGGCGGCTGGTTCTATGCCGCATCGGCCTTGAAAACGACGGTGCTGAAAGCAATCGCGCCGCGCGATCAGGCCGGCGTCACCGGCGAATGCTCCGATATCGAATTCCGCGGCTATCCTTTTCGCATCGGTCTGTTCTGCTCCAAGGTGGACGTCGACGACAATGTCAACGGCGTCTCCGCCACCTTCGGCGCATTGCGCTCTGCCGCGCAGGTCTACGCGCCGAGCCATATCGTCTGGGAGCTCGATTCACCGGCCGAAATCCGCACCACAAACGGCCTTTCGGTCTCGGCTCAGTGGACGAATCTGCAGGCGAGCCTGACGACCAGGCTGCAGGGCATCGATCGCAGCTCGACCGTCATCGAGGGCCTGAAGGCGACGGCGGTCTCCTCCTATTCCGGACAGACCATCAGCTTCGACGCGGCTCGCACCGAAATTCACCTGCGCCAGAACGGCGCCGATCTCGACGGCGCGATCTCCTTGCAGGATGCGAACACCGCGATCAAGGACTGGCCGCAGCTCTTCCCGAAACTCTCTGCCAGCATCGATCTCACGATTGCCGGCAAGGCCGGCCTGATCGACGGCAGCGACCCGAACGGCCTCAATGGTTCTGCCGGCGAACTGCGTCGCATCGTTGCCGACATCGGCGACGGCAAGGTGATGACGCTCACCGGCCCGTTTTCCTTCGACGAGCAAGGCTTTCTCTCCGGGAAGTTCAAGCTGGAAATTGAACGGCTCGGCCCCTGGGGCGACAGCCTGAAACAGGCTTTCCCGGATCTTGCTCCGACCGTCAACACGGCGACGAAGATGCTGAAGGCGCTGGCCGGCGGTAGAGACAAGGTCTCAGTCGATCTCGTCGTCGATCGCGGCAATGCCACCGTCAGCGGCTTCATTCCGCTCGGTCAGATCCCACCGATCTAAGGCTTTTCCGGGGCTAGAGTGCTGGAAAGGCCGTAATCAATCCGCTTGATGAAAAAAACCTCAGGCACCGATTGCAGACCAGGCAGCTCGATCGCACCGGTTTCTGTAAATCCGTTACGGCGATGCCAGTCCTGCGGCCGGCTCTCATCGCATTCGCTCGACGTCATCAGCAGCCGAGCGCCCTCGCCGCGCATGGCTCTTTCCCAGGCGAGAAACAGCGCGGTGCCGACGCCCGACCGGCGATGGCCGGGCAGAACGCGGATCACCTCCATATAGGGAACCCTGCCCCAGAAGCGGGAGAAGCGCAGGAAGCCGACGATCTCGCCGGCCTCCCTGGCAACGAGATATTCGCCAAGCGCGACGCATCGCGATACCCACACCTTGCCTGCAGTGGCATCCTCGCGAGCCAGCCAGTCGATATCCGCCTGACTTGCGCTCGCCACCTCCACCATCGCGAGAGTCTACTTCTTATCCAGCGCGTGGGGGCGGCCGAAATCGGGGGCGTCGACATCCTGGCCGGCCTGGATGATCGAGCGGCGAATGGCGCGCGTGCGGGTGAAGAGTTCGAAAATCTTGTCGCCTTCACCCCAGCGGATCGCGCGCTGCAGATAGGCGAGATCTTCTGAGAAGCGCGCCAGCATTTCGAGGATCGCATCGCGATTGTGCAGGCAGACGTCGCGCCACATCGTCGGGTCGGAAGCGGCAAGGCGGGTGAAATCGCGAAAGCCGGAGGCCGAATATTTGATGACCTCGGACTCCGTCACCGTCTCCAGATCGTCGGCGGTGCCGACGATGTTGTAGGCGATGATATGCGGCAGGTGCGAAACGATCGCGAGCACCTTGTCGTGATGCTCCGCATCCATCTCGTCGACTTTCGATCCGAGCGCTTCCCAGAAGCCGCGCAGCCGCTTCAGCGCCGTCTCGTCGGTGCCGGCAACCGGCGTGAAGATGCACCAGCGGCCTTCGAAGAGGCCGGGGAAACCGGCATCCGGGCCGGATTTTTCCGTGCCGGCCAGCGGATGGCCGGGGATGAAATGCACATTGTCGGGCATATGCGGCTGCATCTGCGCGATGACGGATGCTTTGGTGGAACCGACATCGGTGACGATAGCGCCGGGCTTGAGATTGCCGACGATTTCCTTCGCCACGCTTTCCGAAGCGCCGACCGGAACCGAAACGATGATGAGGTCGGCATCTCGAACAGCATCGGCCGAAGAGGTCGTATAGCGGTCGCCGAGACCGAGCTCTTCGGCGCGCTTCAACGTCTCGGCGCTGCGTGTCGCAACGACGATCTCCTTGGTAAGCCCGAGCCGCCTGATGTCGTGGGCGAGCGAAGAGCCAATCAGGCCGATGCCGATCAGCGCGATGCGATCGAACAGCACGCTCATGCCTGCCGTCCCATGAACTCACGCAGCGTGGCAATGACGCCGCGATTGGCCTCTTCCGGACCGATGCTCATGCGCAGCGCATTGGAAAAGCCGTAGCTGCGCACGGCGCGGAGAATATAACCGCGGCTCGTCAAAAGCTCGTCGGCATCGGCCGCGCGCTTTCCATCGATATCGGGGAAGTGGATAAGGACGAAATTGGCGACGGACGGCGTCACTTTCAGCCCGATCGCTTCGAGAGCCTCCGTGAGCGTCTCCACCCACATCTGGTTGAAAGAGACGGCCTGCTGGACGAAGGCCTGGTCGCGGATGGCCGCGGCACCGGCGGCGATCGCGGCCGCATTCAGGTTGAACGGAGCGCGTACACGGTTCACAGCGTCGACGATCTCCACTGGCGCATACATCCAGCCCACGCGCAGAGCCGCAAGACCGTAGGCTTTCGAAAAGGTGCGGGTCATCACTACGTTGGAACTGGACGATACGATCTCGATGCCGGCTTCATAATCGTTGCGGCGTACATATTCGGCATAGGCCGCATCGAGCACGAGGACGACATGCTTGGGCAGGCCGGCCTGCAGGCGGCGAATCTCGCTGACGGGAACGTATGTACCGGTGGGATTGCCGGGATTGGCGATGAAGACGATCTTCGTCCTTTCCGTCACCGCCGCCAGGATCGCGTCGACGTCGACGGTATAGTCCTTCTCCTTGACGATGACGGGCATGGCGCCCGTGCCCATGATCTGGATCTTGTAGACAAGAAAGCCGTGCTCGGTGATGATGCCTTCGTCACCGGCGCCCAGATAGACATGGCACAACAGGCCGAGCAGCTCGTCGGAACCATTGCCGCAGAGGATGTTTGCCGGATTGAGGCCATGTACAGCGGCGATCGCCTCGCGCAGTTCGACCGCCTGCCCGTCGGGATAACGTCCCAGATTGTCGGCAGCTGCCTTGACGGCCTCTATCGCCTTCGGGCTGGCGCCGAGCGGCGTCTCGTTGGAGGAGAGCTTGTAAACGCGGGCGACACCCGGCGCATGTTCCTTGCCCGGCACATAAGATGCGATATCGAGAATACCGGGACGCGGAACGGGCTTGCTCATCTCAACGCTCATGGGTCGACCTTGGATTTTCCGGAAAATGACCAAGTGGCATTAAAGCGGAATGTGATTGTTGTCGAGAGGCATGGGCGTGACACAAGCAGCCGGAGAATGTCCCATGTTCTTCAGCTGTTGCGTGTGGTCGGGACGCCGTGCGGCGCGAGAACGGGCACGAAGACACGGCGGGAGGCGCGGGCGGCGACCGGCAAACCCTGATAGAGCCGCTTCTGCGCCTCGACGATGATGACACCCGAAAAGGCTGGCCATAAAGTGCGGCCGATCCGCTCGAAAGCGCGGCGAAGGCGCAGGATGGTTCTGAGTTTCGAGGGCGGAAAGAACAACGCTTCGGCGGTCGCACCCGGCGTGAAATTCGTCTCGCGCAGCAGATGCGTCAGCTGACCGCGGGAATAGGGCCGGCCCGAGCCGAAGGGCGTGTGTTCCATGCGGGCCCAGACCCCGCGCCGGTTCGGCACCACGATAACAAGCCGCCCGCCCGGTGCCAGCACCCGCCAAAGCTCTTTCAGCGTCTCGCGCGGGCTTTCCGCAAACTCGAGCGAATGCACCATCAGCACCCGGTCGATCGAGGAATCCGGCAGCGGTAGTTCCTCATCGAAAATCAGCGTCGTCGACGACAGCGAGCCCATCGGCCAGTTCACCGCCCCCTGTCCGGCCGGCATGAAGGCGAAGGTGCGTTCGGTATCGGCCTGGAATCGATCGAGGAACGGCACGGCATAACCGAGTCCGACGAGACGCTCCTGTGGCAGGCGCACCCAGAGCGAGGAGAGCGCCATGGCGATCGAGTGCTCGGCAAGACGCCCGAGGTCGGAGTGGTAGAACTGACGAAGGTCGACGATATCTGCGTGCATCGCGATAAATGTTATCAGCGGGCGGTTGGACTTCAAGGCCGGAGTCTCTACATTCCCGCGAGAGTCGTGGGACAAGGGATTGTTTAAAGATGAAACCTTTGGATTTAGACGTTTTTCTCTGCCGCACCGACAATTTCGGCGTGCTCGTGCACGATCCGGAGACAGGATTTACCGCGTCGATCGATGCGCCGGAGGAGGCGCCGATCCTGGAAGCGGCAACACGGCGCGGCTGGAAGATCACCCACATCTTCACCACGCATCACCACACCGATCATGTCGCGGCAAACCTGACGCTGAAGGAGCAGTTCGGCTGCGAGATCATCGGCCCGATCAACGAGGCCATCGCCATTCCCGGTCTCGACCGAACGATGGCCGATGGCGACAGCTTTCTTTTCGGCGATCACACGGTCAAGGTCATTGAGACCCCCGGTCACACCGCCGGTCACATCTGCTATCACTTCGTCGACGACAAGCTGCTCTTTGCCGCCGACACCCTGTTTGCCCTCGGCTGCGGCCGCCTTTTCGAACGCCCCGCCGCCGACATGTGGCATTCCCTGCAGAAGCTCGCGGTCCTGCCGGACGAGACCGCTGTCTATTTCGGCCACGAATATACATTGTCCAACGCCCGCTTCGCACTGACGGTCGATCCCGACAATGAGCGCCTGAAAAGCCGCGCTGCCGAGATCGAAGCTCGGCGCGCCGAAGGCAAATTCACCATCCCCACGACGCTCGGGCTGGAAAAGGAAACGAACCCGTTTCTGCGCGCCGCCGATCCCGCGATCCGCCGCAATCTGATCATGGAAGGCAAGACGAACGAGGAGGTCTTTGCCGAGATCCGGAAGCGCAAGGACAATTTCTGATGTCGCCTGAGAAGATCATTCGCGAGCTCGGCATGCAGCCGCATCCCGAAGGCGGCTGGTACGTGCAGACGTTCCGCGACAAGGCGGGTGGAGAGCGCGGCCATTCGACGGCGATCTATTATCTGCTGACAAAAGGACAGCGTTCGCACTGGCATCGCGTCCATGACGCGGTCGAGGTCTGGCATTATTACGCCGGCGCACCGCTGGCTCTGCACCGCTCGCAGGACGGGATGACAAGCGAAACCCTGACGCTCGGAACAGACCTTGCCGCCGGCGAGCGGCCGCAGGCAATCATCCCCGCCAATTGGTGGCAATCGGCCGAACCGCTCGGTGACTTCGCCTTGGTCGGCTGCACTGTCTCGCCCGGCTTCGAATTTTCGAGCTTTGAGATGGCGCCGGCGGATTGGAAGCCGGGCGACTGAGGGCTACTCCGCTGCCGCAGAATGCGCCGGAATTTTGCGGCGGAACATTTCCTGGGCGGCGAGCACCGCTCCACCGGTGACGAGCAGGCAGGCGAGAGCAACGCGCCAGCTCGGCTCGGCAAATCCGAACAACGTCAGGATGAGCGTCGAAAGCAGCGGCGCGGCATAGCTTGCCGCGCCGAGAATCTGGATATCGCCATTCTTGACGCCGTAATCCCAGGCATAGAAGGCCGCCCCGACCGGGAAGAGGCCGAGCCCGACGACGGCCACCCATTCGACGCTGGTTTCCGGCCAGACAGTCACCTCCAGGCCGAGATGGCTGAAGAGGGACAGGATGGAGGTCGCAAGGCAGAAGCCAGTGACGACATCTGTGGAGACAGCTTCGAAACGCCTGGTCAGCAGCGAATAGCCCGACCATGTGAAGGCGCAGAGGAAGGCAGCCCCATAACCGACCGCGTAGGCGCCGTCAAAATCGATGCCGTTGCGGCCGACGATCAGGAAGGTGCCGCAAAGCCCGGCAAGCGCGCCCGCCACGTGATACCAGCGCAACCGTTCGCCCGGCAGCAGCGCTGAGCCGACCACGATCAAGAGCGGCCATAGATAGGCGATCAGTCCCGCCTCCACCGCCGGCGCGTTCCTGAGCGCGGTGAAATACAGGAAATGATAGCCGAACAAGCCTGCAATACCGGTTATCCAGACCTTTGGCGGCTGCTTCAGCAACGCCAGCCGCGCCGGATTGAGGACAAGCATGACGAGGCCGGGAATGCTGCCGATCGCAAAGCAGACGGCCGAAAGCTGGAAGGGCGGCATCTTTCCGGAGCCGGCCGTCAGCAGTGCCAGGAACGACCACATCAGAATAGCCGTAAAACCGACCACCGTGGCACGAAGCTTCACCTGTCCCCCTTCACGGAGGCGAAAGCTCCGTCAGCTGACACTGCCATATTTGACGGCAGTGATCGTCACCATTCCATATTCCGTGGGAATGCGCACATAGACCGGAGCATATACATTGGCCGCCTCCGACTTGGCAAACCAGATCTCCATGCGGTCGCTCTTGCTGAGATAGTCGATGTCCTTGCGGCCTTTTTTGTAGCCGGAGCGCGGCACGAAGCGCACGCCGCAGACGACCGCCTTCCCCTTGAAGCCGTCGGTCGAAAAATCCTCGTCGCCTTTCGGCGAAAGCACGAGGTCCATGCGCGTCTCGCCGTCGAAGATCGGCAGCGTCTGCGCGCAGACCTTGGTATCCCCGGTGAAAACAAGGCCGGAGATCGGATCGAGCACCGAACGCATGTCGCCCGGCGTGACGTCGATCCAGTTCTTCGGCCGTTTCGGCGGCGGCGTCGTCGTCGCCGAGATGATGTTGCCGTTGCGGTAGCTGACCTCGTAGACGCGGGCCTTCTTGCCGCTCTTGTAATAGAGCGAATATTTCAGCGCCTGCAGCCGATCGTTACGGACGACGCCGGTGACGCTGGTCTTTGCCGAGATCGTCTTGACGAGATCGGCAAGCCCGGCGGATTTGATATCGCCGGCAATCTTGTAAGAGTGATCGTCCTCGATCTGCGTCAGAAACGCCGCACGCGCGATTGGCAGGCCGGCAAGCGTCACCCGATAGACGGTCTGATGCTGGATTTCGGCCGCCGATGCCGGTATGGCAAGGAGTGCGGCGATGGCCGAAATGAAAATGCGTCTGCCCGAATGAGCCATGAGTGAAGCCTTGTCTTGCCGCGCGCCGGCAGCCCTGCCGAACGCTCTATACTCCTGCCGTAAAGAGAAGAAAACAGCAGCTTTTTGACAGAATTGCGGGAAAGGCCAAGGTTTGGCTTGACGCGCGCAGCCTCTCTGACTATAGAACCGCAACTTTCCAATCATGCCTGTTGGATTGCGAGACCGGTTTTGCCGGGGATAACAATTCGATGGCCCGAGAAAAACAAGAATAGGTGTTCAATGTCCCGCGTGTGCGAATTGACCGGCAAGGCCGTCCTGACTGGTAACAATGTCAGCCATGCCAACAACAAGACCAAGCGCCGGTTCCTGCCGAACCTGTGCCAGGTAACGCTGATCTCCGACGCTCTCAACCAGCGTTACCGTCTTCGCGTTTCGGCTGCGGCTCTTCGCTCCGTCGAACATCGTGGCGGCCTCGATGCCTTCCTGATCAAGGCAAGCGAAAACGAACTGTCGATGCGCGCGCGCCTGCTGCGCCGTCAGATTGTGAAGAAGACCGCCGAAGCCGCTGCTGCGTAAGCTTCTGACCTTCTTTCATACGGCTTCAAAAGGCTTGAACGGATGATGCCGGACAAGCCTTTTGCTTTGCCTGGGCACTCCAACTGATGGCATCACCCAGGATAAAAAAATGCTGAAGACCCGCTATACGCTTGCCTATGTCGCGCTGATGACGCTTGTCGTCGTCGCCTCCAACTTCCTCGTCCAGTTTCCGCTGAACGCCGAAGTCGCGGGCATCAACTTGGCCGACATCCTGACCTGGGGCGCCTTCTCCTATCCGGTCGCCTTCCTGATCACCGATCTGACCAACCGCCAGTTCGGCCCGCAGACAGCCCGCAAGGTCGTTTTTGCCGGCTTCGTCGTCGGCGTGACGCTGTCGTTCTTCACGTCAGTGCCGCGCATCGCCATCGCCTCCGGCTCGGCCTATCTCGCCGGCCAGCTGCTCGATATCGCCGTCTTCAACCGCCTTCGCCGCCAGGTCTGGTGGCGCGCGCCGCTTTTGGGCTCGCTGATCGGCTCGGCGCTCGACACGGTGATGTTCTTCTCGTTGTCCTTTGCCGCGTTTTTCGTCTTCCTCGGCCCGAACGAGCCCTTTGCGCTCGAAGCAGCTCCTGTCCTCGGCGTCTTTGCCATAGAGGCGCCGCGCTGGATTTCCTGGGCGATCGGCGATTTCGCCGTCAAGATGATCGTCGGCCTCGTGATGCTGCTGCCTTATGGCGCGCTGATGAACGTGCTGCGGCCGATGCAGCCCGCACGCGTCAGCTAAAGCCTTTCAACGGCGCTGCCGGACCGCGCCGGCGGCGATTGCGGGATGCAGCAGAACCTCTGCAGCCAGATCATCGATCTCTCGTGACGAATCAAGCCGCAGGACAGGGGCCGTCTGCGTTTCCAGCCATTGCTCATGCGCTGCAAGACTGCGGCGTTCCGGACCGGCCGTGTCGTAACTTGCCGCCCATTCCATGAATTCCCCGCTTTTGATTTCCATGTCACCGCCAGGCCCGATCCTGTCTCCGTAGCGGGCAATCTCCCGCGCGCGAATCCGGGCCATCCGCAGCTCCGGCTCGACCCTGAGAAACACCATCAGATCATAGAACGGCTCGATCTGCCTCGCCCATTTCAGCGCCGATCCGGAGAGGACCCAGCCGTCATGCCGTGCCGCTTCTGCAAGCAGCAGCCGAATGCGTTCGTCGGCGTCACGCGGCGTCGTGAATGGCGGGTCGGTCGGCAGCCAGAAGAAATCGTCAGTATCGAGATGGGCGATATCGAGCCGTTCGGCAAGCGTATGACCGAGCGAAGTCGTGCCGGAACCGGATGCACCCATGATATGAATATGCACCATGATTGTCCCTCCGAAAGCTGCTCTCAACGCGACAATGGCATAACCGGGACATGTGACGTCAATCTGACGCCGCGCTGAGCATACGGCTATCGGAGAGCCGGAATTCCAGCATCAGATTGCGCTGCAGGATCGAATGGTTGTCGTCCGACACCATGATCATATGGATCGTGCCGTCGGCGGCCTGAAACACGTCAAGCCCTTCCATATTGTCGATCTGCGAGTTGAAATTGCCTTCGAGGAGCAATTCGCCATCAACGACGGCCTGCGGCCGGATATCGGCGCCTTTGATGCGCCGAAGCCGCATGCCGATGCCTTCGGCCATGTTGAAGCGCCGCTCCAGGAGCAGCAGGTCGCCGTCCGGCAGGAAAGCACCGTCGGTGACGTCGAAGCTTCCATCGCGTTTGATCGAGAACAGCCCCTTAAGCGGGCCGCTGAGAATAGCCGCCATCCGATTGCCCTCGCTGTCGAGACCGCGCTCGGAGACGATGACCACGCCGCTCTTCAACGGACTGGAGGCGGGTGCCACGGCTATGGTTTCGATACCGCGATTGTCGCTCAGCATCTGGCGCGGGATGAGGATCGGCAGGGTAGCGGTCGCGCGCGATGCGGCAAAGCCGGGATTGGGATAAACGTCGACGCGATGATTTTGCTCGAAAGAGACCAATATCCGGTCGCCGTCGAGCGCCACGCCCTCGGCATCCATATAGCCCTTGCCCTCGAGGCTGCGGCCGGCGCGGTTCTTCATCGGGGTGATCTCGACCTGAGAAAGGCCTGAAAGCCTGCCCCTCGCATCGCGCTCGATGCTGCCGGTCAGCCACTGGCCGGTATCGAGCACGACGATGAAGTGTTTCTGGTCCTGCCGGAAACGGATGGAGGAAAGCGAGCCGAACAACGCTCGGCTGGAAACCATCTCCAGCCCGCCGAGAAATTCCAGCGAGCCGAACGTCGTCTCCGACGATCCGATCCTGAAATCGGTAATTTGCCGGCTAATTATGGGTGTCTCGTCGCCGGCCATAGCCGCGGAAGCTCCCCCTGCCAGGCAGAGCGAGATCGATGCCGCGCGGCACAGGCGCTTGACCATCATTCGATATGTTTCCTTCCCGCGTCAGCCGGCACGGCGTAACCGGCCGCCGCGAGGCTGGGCGGATTGATCTTCGAAGAGCGAGGCGAGCTGTTCGGTCATCGCGCCTGCAAGCTCGTCCGCATCGACGATCGTCACGGCGCGGCGATAGTAGCGCGTCACATCGTGACCGATGCCGATTGCCAGCAGTTCGACGGGCGAGCGCGTCTCGATCTGGTCGATGACGGCTCGCAGATGCCGCTCGAGATAATTGCCCGGATTGACCGACAGCGTCGAATCGTCGACCGGCGCGCCGTCCGAGATCATCATCAGAATGCGGCGCTGTTCACGGCGGGCGAGCAGGCGGTTATGCGCCCAGATCAGCGCCTCGCCGTCGATGTTTTCCTTGAGCAGGCCTTCGCGCATCATCAGCCCGAGATTGGCGCGTGCCCGCCGCCACGGCGCGTCGGCCGATTTGTAGACAATGTGGCGAAGGTCGTTGAGACGACCCGGCGTCTGCGGCTTGCCCCCGGCAAGCCAGGTTTCACGCGCCTGCCCGCCCTTCCAGGCTTTCGTGGTGAAGCCGAGAATCTCGACCTTGACGCCGCAGCGCTCCAGCGTGCGGGCGAGAATGTCGGCGCAGGTAGCGGCTACCGTGATCGGCCTGCCGCGCATGGAGCCGGAATTGTCGATGAGCAGGGTGACGACGGTATCGCGGAACTGCGTGTCCCGCTCCATCTTGAAGGAGAGCGGCTGCATCGGGTCGATGATGATGCGCTGTAGCCGCGCCGTATCAAGATAGCCCTCCTCCAGATCGAAATCCCAGGAGCGGTTCTGCTGTGCCATCAGGCGGCGCTGCAGCCGGTTGGCCAAGCGCCCGACCGCGCCCTGCAGATGCGCCAGTTGCTTGTCGAGAAAGGCGCGCAGGCGCTCCAGCTCGGCGGCGTCGCAGAGTTCCTCAGCGGTGATGATCTCGTCGAACTCTTCGGTATAGACGTGATAATCGACCTTTTCGTTGAAATCGGCAAACGGCGTATTCGGGCGGCGGGTCTCGCCAGGCGTTTCCGAATCGTCCTCGCCCTCTTCCATCATGTCGTCGTCGGAGATTTCGGCGCCTTCAGTCTCGCCGTCCTCCATCTGCTCGTCGGAAACCTCGCTGTCCTCGACCGGGGCGGCATCGGTGCCGGCATCCTCGTCGACCTCGTCCTGGTCCTGCTCCTCGCCGCTCGGCTGGTCTTCCTGCTCCGACTGATCGTCATTGTCAGCTTCGCTGTCGTCGTCGCCATACTCCTCGGCCATTTCCATCGCCGACAGCATGTTGCGGACGACCTTGGCGAAGGCCTGCTGGTCGTTTATCGCACCCGACAGGTTACCGAGTTCAGCCCCCGCCTTGTCTTCGATGAAACCGCGCCAGAGATCGAGCACCTTGCCGGCGGAAGCAGGCGGACGCTGGCCAGTCAGCTTCTCGCGCACCATCATGGCGACGGCTTCGCCGATCGGCGCGTCTTCCTGGCGCTCGATGCCGGTGAAATTCGCCTTGGCATATTTCTCTTCCGTCATGGAACGCAGGTTCGCCGCCACGCCCTCCATGCGCAGCGTCCCGATCGATTCGACACGCGCCTGCTCGACCGCATCGAAGATCGCTCGGGCGTCGGAGCCCTGCGGCGCCATCGTCGTATGCATCTTCTCGTCATGGCAGGCGAGGCGCAATGCCATGGAATCGCCTAGCCCGCGGGTGACCGCCAGCTCATGCGCCGTCGGCCGCTTGGAAAGCTCCGGCAGCCGGATGCGCTCGCCGGTCATACCAGGCCGTTCGTTGGCGAAGGTCACCTCGACATCGCCGTCGCCGGCGATCGAGCGGACGCAGCCGGATATCGCCCGGCGCAACGGCTCGACGTCGACGGGCGCACCGGGCTTTGCTTTCGAATTGTCACCGCGAGCTGCCATGATCGGTCGGGCCTCAGGCTCCGAGGACGATGTTGGCAGCACTTTCCTTCAGCTCCACGCCGAAGGCGCGCTGATAGTGCTCGGCGACCAGCGGGCGCTCCAGCTCGTCGCACTTATTGAGGAAGGTGACGCGGAAGGCAAAGGCTAGATCGCCGAAGATTTCGGCATTCTCGGCCCAAGTGATGACCGTGCGCGGGCTCATGACGGTCGAAAGGTCGCCGTTCATGAAGGCGGCGCGCGTCAGATCGGCAACGCGAACCATCTTCGAGACGATCTCACGCCCTTCCCTGTCCTTGCCGAAGCTCTTCACCTTGGCGGCGACGATATTCACTTCGTGATCATGCGGCAGGTAGTTCAGCGTCGTGACGATCGACCAGCGGTCCATCTGCGCTTGGTTGATCTGCTGCGTGCCGTGATAAAGGCCGGTGGTGTCGCCGAGGCCGATCGTATTGGCGGTCGCAAACAGGCGGAAAGCCGGATGCGGCCGGATGACGCGGCTCTGGTCGAGCAGTGTCAGGCGGCCTGACGATTCCAGGACGCGCTGAATGACGAACATCACGTCGGGACGGCCGGCATCATATTCGTCGAAGACGAGCGCGACATTGTGCTGATAGGCCCAAGGCAGGATGCCGTCCTTGAACTCGGTGACCTGCAGCCCGTCCTTGACGACGATCGCGTCTTTGCCGACGAGATCGATACGGCTGACATGGCTGTCGAGGTTGATGCGCACGCAGGGCCAGTTGATGCGCGCCGCCACCTGCTCGATATGCGAGGATTTGCCCGTGCCGTGATAGCCGGAGATCATCACGCGGCGGTTATGCGCGAAGCCTGCGAGAATGGCGAGCGTCGTCTCGCGGTCGAACAGGTAGTCGGGATCGAGATCCGGCACATAGGCGTCACCCTTGCTGTAGGCAGGAACGCGGATGTCGGAATCGATGCCGAAGGTCTCGCGGACCGAAACGGTAGTATCGGGCAGTTCTGAAATATCGAGGTCGATCTTGCTCATCATGTCTCCAAGGCGGGTGAAGCCACCCGGCCAAACTGTCTCAGGCCATGTCGCAACCGTGACGCCGCGATTTTATTCCGCGCCCGTCCAGGTCGGAACGTCGGCGATACTTCTCCGGGACTGAAACGAAACCTCGGCGGGATGATGACCGCGTGCGAGCATTCTTGAAAGAGTCCCGGACAAGAAACGCCGCGTCCGGAAGGTCGGCCGAGGCGATGTCGGGAAAACACGCAGATAGGAGCCGCGTTTGCCTGCGGCCTCAGCCGATTTGGACCATACCCGATTGAAGCCCAAGAGCAAGGACGGGAATTAACAAAAACCGTTCTGCTTCAACAATTGATACGCCTGGATGACGGCGCGGAAACGCTCTTCCGAGCCGCGGTCGCCGCCATTGGCATCCGGATGGTGCTTCTTGACCAGCTCCTTGTAGCGGCTCTTGATCTCCGCCGAGGTCGCGTTGGCGTGGAGACCCATTGTGTCGAAAGCTTTGCTTTCGAGCGATTTCAGCTTGCGCGCCTGGGGAAAGCGCGGCCCGCTGCCCTTGCCGCCTTCCTTGACGAAGCCGAAGGGATCGCGAACGCGCGAGTAGGCGCCGGAGCGCACCTCGGAATGCAGCGGGCTGTCCTTGGCCGACTTATTGACGCCGACGGTCCATGTCGGTCGATGGCCGGTGATCGCCTCTTTCTGGTAGCGCGCGATCTCGCCGTCCGAAAGGCCTGAGAAATAATTATAGCCCTTATTGTATTCCTTGACGTGCTCGAAGCAGAACAAAAAGAACTGGCCTTCCGCATTGCGCCCCACCGGAGCGCGATGCGCACCTTTCTTATCGCAGCCGTCCCATTGACAGGTAGGCGGCGCCTGCTCCGTCTCCTGCTCGCGTTTGCGGCGTGTGCGGATGCGATCGAAGTATTTTGAATCAAGTCTCATGGCGGCGCTAATTATGGGGCTGTCGCGAGGCGACAACAAGAATTGACAAATGGGAATGTTGCTGGCTTGGTGGGAACCCTTTTCGCGAAGCAGCAAGACCGGATGATGACCCTGCGGACCCGCATCGAAGAAAAACTTATCGAAGCCTTCGCGCCCGAACGCTTGAGCGTCATCGACGAAAGCCATCTGCATGCCGGCCACCAACCTGACATCACGGGCACCGGCGAAACCCACATGCGGGTGAGGATCGTTTCGACTAAATTTGCCGGCCTCTCCCGCCTGGCGCGCCACCGGGCGATCACCGATCTGTTGAAACCGGAGCTCGATGCCGGCCTGCACGCGCTGGCCGTCGAACCGGCGGCACCTGGTGAACCCACCCGCTGGTAGCGGCACAGCAGCCTATATGGGTATAAGGCGCAGGCAATCCAACCGGATCACACCGGTTTTGTGTCGTCTTCCTGCGCGGGGCGGATGCGCAGCTTGGTGATGCGGTTTTTCTCCCGCTTCATCACGACGAAACGTTTGCCGTAGAAGGTGAAGGCCTGACGCTCTTCCGGGATGGTCATCGATTCATGGATGACGAGGCCGGCGATGGTCGTCGCCTCCTCGTCGGGCAGGTTCCAGTCGAGCGCGCGGTTGAGATCGCGGATCGGCACGCTGCCATCGACGACGACAGAGCCGTCCGCTTCCTGACGCACGCCCTGCATCTCGATATCGTGCTCGTCGGAAATGTCGCCCACGATTTCCTCGAGAATATCCTCCAGCGTGACGATGCCCTGCACCTCGCCATATTCGTCGACAACGACGGCGAAATGCTGCTTGCGGCGCAGAAAAGCGTTGAGCTGGTCCTCAAGATTGGTGCTGTCTGGCACGAACCACGGCTTCTGCGCAATCTTCACGATATCGAGATTCTGCGGCTCCATGTTCGGCTCGGCCAGGGCCCGCAGAAGATCCTTGGCGTGGACGACGCCGATGATGTTGTCGATCGTGCCGCGCCACAACGGCATGCGCGTATAGGGACTTTCAAGAATAGCGCGCACCACCGCTTCCGGCGGATCGTCGGCATTGATCGCCCGCATCTTGGTGCGGTGGACCATGATGTCTGATAGCTCCAGCTGGTTGAGGTCGAGCACGCCGCCGAGGCGATCGCGGTCGGCCTTCACCACCGATCCCTCGCGGTGCAGCAGATCGACGGCGCCGCGCAGCTCCTCATGCGCCGTCAGCATCGAAACTTCCCGCGAAAGATTGATGCCGAACAGCGCCAGGATCTGTCGCACAACCGCATTGACGAAGGAGGACACCGGGCCGACGATAGCGACGAACAGTCTGGTGGGAAATGCGACCGCCAGCGCGAAGCGTTCCGGCGCCGAGATCGCCCAGCTCTTCGGCAGCACCTCCGCGAAGATGACGAGGATGATGGTCATGGCGAGCGTCGCCAGCGCCACACCCGAACTGCCGAACAGCCCGAGAAAAAGGCTGGTGGCGATCGAGGAAGAGAGGATGTTGGCAAGATTGTTGCCGATCAGCAGCGTACCGATCAGCCGGTCGCGCCGTTCGATCAACTGCCTGACGAGGCCGGCGCGTTCATCGCCGTTGACCTCAAGCGTATGAATGCGGCTGCGCGAAACGGCGGTGAGCGCCGTCTCGGTGCCGGAGAAGAAGGCGGACGTCAGCACGAGCGCCGTGATCGAAAGGATCTCCGGCCAGTATGTCGCAAGAAACGCCAAAGCGCCTTCGATCGTCGTCAAGGATGTTTTTCCCGGAGAAAACTGAGCACTTCGGATGCCGGAACATCGTCGGCGACGAAGGACTGACCGATGCCGCGCGTCAGGATGAAGGTGAGCTTGCCGCTCTTGACCTTTTTGTCCTGCGCGATCGCATCCATCAGCGATTCAGCCGGCGGCAGCTCGCCCATGATATCCGCCATGCGGGTCGGCAGGCCGACTTCCTTCAGATGCCGCTCGACGCGCTGCGCATCGTCTGGGCTCGCAAGGTTCATTCGTGCGGAAAATTCATACGCCAGCACCATGCCGATCGACACGCCCTCACCATGCACCAGCCGGCGGCTGTCATAAGCGGTCGCCGCTTCCAGCGCATGCCCGAACGTATGGCCGAGATTGAGCAGCGCCCGCTGGCCGGTTTCCCGCTCGTCGGCAACGACGACATCGGCTTTCGCCTGGCAGCTGGCAGCGATGGCCTCGATGCGGGCCGAGCCGCCCGTAAACACCGACTTCCAGTTCGCTTCCAGCCAGGCAAAGAAATCCGGCTTGTCAATCAGCCCATACTTTGCGACCTCGGCGTAGCCTGCGCGGAATTCCCGCCCGCTCAGCGTATTCAGCACATCCGTATCGGCCAGGACCAGGTCCGGCTGATGGAAGACGCCGATCAGGTTCTTGCCGTGGCGGGAATTGATGCCGGTCTTGCCGCCGACGGAAGAATCGACCTGCGCCAGCAGCGAAGTCGGCACCTGCACGAAGCGCACGCCGCGGCGGACGATGCCGGCGGCAAAACCCGAGAGGTCACCGATGACGCCGCCGCCGAGCGCGATCACGCAGTCGTTGCGCTCGACCCTGGCTTCGAGCACCTTGTCGCAGACATCAATGAGATGTTCGAAGCTCTTCGTCTTTTCGCCGGGCGGCAGCACGACCTCGGCCGAGACGACACCTGCCGCATTGAGGCTCGCGACGACGGCCTCGAGATAGAGCGGAGCGACGTTTTCGTCGGTGATGATGGCCGCCTTGCGGCCTTTGAGACGCGAGGCGATCTCGGCGCCGGCCCGCGCAATCAGCCCTGGCCCGATCAGGATGTCATAGGCGCGCTCGCCGAGCGGCACATGCACCGTCTGGACTGATGAGGTGGAGCTTATCGCTTTCATGACGCTGCACTTTCTTTCTGTTCGACCACAGCCTTCAGCACCTCGTCCGCCATGATTTCCTTGCGCACATCACGCGAGAGTATAGTGAGGTCTGCCTGCGCATAGATTGGGTAACGCGCCTTCATCAGATTTTCGAGGGTCTGCTTGGGATTTTCGGTCTTGAGCAGCGGCCGCGTGTCACGCTTGTTGACCCGCTCCCAAAGCACGTCGAGATCAGCCTTCAGCCAGATCGAAAGCCCGCCCTTTTTTATATGCCTGCGGGTGCGGTCATTGATGAAGGCGCCGCCGCCGGTGGAGACGACGCGCGGTCCGCTCTTCAGGAGCCGCTTCATCACTCGCGTTTCCAGCGCCCGGAACTCTTCCTCGCCATAGGCTGCGAAAAGTTCGGCAATGGTCATGCGCGACACCCGCTCGATCTCATGATCGCTGTCGATGAAGGGAATGCCGAGTTGGCTGGCGACGATGCGCCCGACAGAGGATTTCCCGGCGCCCATCAGGCCGACGAGGATCAGATTGCGTGAACCGAGCGCAGCGCGAGCTCTGTCTTTCAGGCTGTCAGCAACGGTCAGCAGTGGTTCACTCATCGGTCCATTCACACTTTGTTTGCAAACCGTATCGACAAATGCAGGTAGAGCGTCAAGTCGCGGACAAGGGAATCATGGCTCGAATGGCGCTTCTTGCACTTGCGAATACGCTTCTTATAACAGAAGCACAGCATGAAGGAGTTGCCGGATGCCGACCCTGTTCCGTTTCCTGTTCTTCTGCGCGATCCTCGCCGGGACGGTTTACGGAGCGATGTTGGCGCTCGTGACCTTCGTCGAGCCCGAGCCGCGCGACGTGACGATTCGTCTTCCCTCCGAGCGGGTCAACCCGCCGGCGACGGGCACAATCAACACGACCGGTAAGTGAGTGAGATGATGGATCTAAGCCGCGTCCACGTGGAATCCTTTCTGGAAATGATGAGCGCCGAACGTGGCGCTGCCGCCAACACCCTGCAATCCTACCAGCGCGACCTCGACGATGTCAGCGCTTTCCTGAACGGCCGCAGCATAAGGTTGACCGAAGCCGGTTCCGCCGACCTGGCCGCCTATCTCGCCTCGCTCGCCCGCCAGGGCTTCAAGCCCTCCTCGCAAGCACGCCGGCTCGCCGCCATGCGGCAATTCTACAAGTTCCTCTATGCCGAGGGCCTGCGGACCGACGACCCCACAGGCGTTCTCGATGCGCCGAAGAAGGGACGTCCGCTGCCGAAGACAATGGGGGTTGAAGAGGTCGGCAGGCTGCTGTCGCAAGCGCAGGCCGAGGCCGACGACCCGGCCCCGGGCCAGTTGCAGCGCCTGCGCATGCTGGCGCTGCTGGAACTGCTCTATGCCACCGGCATGCGCGTCAGCGAACTCGTCTCGCTACCGGCCCGCGTACTTGACCAGGAGGGCCGTTTCCTGATGATCCGCGGCAAGGGCAACAAGGAGCGGCTGGTGCCGCTGTCGCACTCGGCGATCGCGGCACTGAAATCGTATGGGCGCCTGCTGGCGACCGAGACCGCCGCGGCGAAGGAGCCGCAGGAAAGCCCTTGGCTCTTTCCTGCCGCCTCCAAGGAGGGATACCTGCCGCGCCAGGTTTTCGCGCGCGACCTCAAGAACCTGGCGATCCGCGCCGGCCTGACGCCGTCGCTGATCTCGCCGCACGTCATGCGCCACGCCTTTGCCAGCCACCTGCTTGCAAACGGCGCCGATCTGCGCGTCGTGCAGGAACTCCTCGGCCATTCGGACATTTCGACCACACAGATCTATACGCATGTCCTCGAAGAGCGGCTGCAGCAGCTCGTCCAGATGCATCACCCCCTTGCCAAACAGGCGAAAAAGCACGAATAGGACCGGCGACAAGGGGCGGAGCCAGGAAAACGCCCCGGGCACAAGGAACGGAAACGCACCTCATGCACAATTATCTCGACTTCGAAAAGCCGATCTCCGACCTCGAAGGCAAGATCATCGAGCTGAAGAAGCTCGCAATGGAAGACGAGAGCATCGACACCACCGATGAGATCGGCAGGCTGGAGGTTCGCGTCCGCGAAGCGATCGTCGAAATCTATTCCAAGCTCAATGCCTGGCAGAAGACGCAGGTCGCCCGCCACCCGCAACGCCCGCATTTCGTGGATTACGCCAAGACGCTGTTTCAGGAATTCACCCCGCTTGCCGGCGACCGCAAGTTTTCCGAGGATGCCGCGATCCAGGCGGGCCTTGCCCGCTTCCGCGGCCAGCCCGTCGCCGTCATCGGCCAGGAAAAGGGCAACGACACCAAGACTCGCCTGAAGCATAATTTCGGCAGCCCCCGGCCGGAAGGCTACCGCAAGGCGATCCGCATCCTTGAAATGGCTGACCGTTTCGGCCTGCCTGTCATTTCGCTGGTGGATACGGCCGGCGCCTATCCCGGCGTCGGCGCCGAGGAGCGCGGCCAGGCCGAGGCGATTGCCCGCTCGACGGAAATGTGTCTCGGCGTCAAGGTTCCCCTCGTTTCCGTCGTCATCGGCGAGGGCGGCTCGGGCGGCGCGATCGCGATTGCCACCGGCAACAGGGTCTACATGCTCGAGCATTCGATCTACAGCGTCATTTCCCCGGAAGGGGCAGCCTCCATCCTCTGGCGCGATTCGACCCGCGCCCGGGAAGCGGCGACCAACATGAAGATCACCGCCGAAGACCTGAAATCGCTCGGCGTCATCGACGGCATCATTTCCGAGCCGCTCGGCGGCGCCCATCGCGATCCCGACAGCGTGATCGCCGCAACCGGCGACGTGATCGCCAATGCGCTCGGCGAAATGGCATCGCGTTCCGGCGAACAGCTGCGCAATGAGCGGCGTCAGAAATTCCTCAATATGGGCCGCAACCTCTAAGGCAAGTTGCGCTTTTCAGCGATTGGGGCCAAATCTTGGCCACATTGATATTATCTGTAACATTCGCGCTTGCGGGGATGTTCGAGGCACGTCATAGGCTGGTAAGGTTTTATAAAGTATAAGCCGCCTATGATTCCTTCCAATGCCCGAACTCCATAGGCGGACCGGGTCGCACTATCTTTATGGGCTAGTTTGGATGCGCATACGTCATTTTGCCTATGTTTCCGTCATGGCGCTGGCTCTCGCCGGCTGCAACGATACGCTGGAAGTGGCGCAGGTCGATCTTTCCAAGGTCAAGAACAAGGTCGAACAGCCGCTCCCTCCCCATATCCTGAACGCCATGGCCGCTAAGGGCATGGACCGCAATTCGCCCATCATGATCCGCATCTTCAAGGAAGAAGGTGCAATGGAGATCTGGAAAGCGAAGACCGACAACCGTTTTGACAAGATCGCCGATTACAAGATCTGCGCCTGGTCCGGCCGCCTCGGTCCGAAGGTCAAGACCGGCGACCGGCAGGCGCCGGAAGGCTTCTACGAGCTGACCCGGGCCAACCTGAACCCGAATTCCAAATATTATCTGGCGATCAACACCGGCTTCCCGAACCGCTACGACGCAGTGAACGGCCGCACCGGTTCCGATCTGATGATCCACGGCGCCTGCTCGTCATCCGGCTGCTATTCGATGACCGACCAGCAGGTGCTGGAGATCTATGCCTTCGCCCGTGACGCCTTCAAGGGCGGCCAGTCGACCGTGCAACTGCAGGCCTTCCCGTTCCGCATGACGGCGGAAAACATGGTCAAGCATCGCCTCGACCCGAACTATGACTTCTGGAAGATGCTGAAGGTCGGCTACGACAATTTCGAAGTGACGAAGCGCCCGCCCGAGGTCAACGTCTGCGAGAAGAAATACGTCTTCAACCAGCAGGCAACCGATGGTGGCGCCTTCAACGCCGCCGGCAAATGCCCTGCCATGTCGACGCCGCCGGCGCTGACGGCAGCCCTTGCCTCCTACGGCAAGACCTATGACGCCGACTATGCCAAGGCGATGAGCAAATATGACGGCATGGCCTGGTACGACCCGTCCGAAGCCGAGCGCAAGGCCGTGGTCGCCAAGCTGCGCAAGGGACGCGAACTTGCTTTCGCCCCGACCGGGACGTCGCTCGAAGCCGGCCGCATGGTCAAGATCGCCGAACTCGAAGACCTGATGGCCAAGCGCACGACTCAGAGCCTCACCGCCAACACCGCGGCCGGCGCGACACCGACACCGCCGACCCAGCCGCAGGCAACGACCATTGCCGCCGCGACGCCTGCGGTCGTGCCGGTGCCGATGCCGAACCCGCTCGCCTATACCGCGCCCGAGCCGCAGGAGACGGCAGACGCCGCGGCAAAGAAGCCGTTCTGGAAATTCTGGGCGCGGAACTGAACGGCTTGAACCCCGTTCTCTACGATCTCCGCGGCCTGAAATGCCCACTCCCCGTGATCAAGACACGCCGGAAGCTTGCCGCCATGGCACGCGGCACGCTCGTCCTCGTCGATACCAGCGATCCGATGGCGGTGATCGATATGCCGCATTTCTGCAATGAGGACGGTCACGAACTGGTCGCGACGGAAAAGACCGAAGACGGCCACTGCTTCCTGATCCGCAAGCGGTAGAACATGTCACTTGGCGTAGCAGCCTGAAAAATCGGACTCGATAAGAACGACGCGGCGCGCCTTTAGATGCGCAAACCCGGAATGGCGAGTGGATTGTCGGACAACGCCTGACGATCCGGTGTGTCGATCTGCGGCTTGCCGAGGAAGGCGTCGAAAAGATCCTTCACGAAAGCTTCGGGCAGATCCTTGGTGATCAGCACCATGCGCGTGCGCCGGTCTTGCGGATTCGGCCACGCCGGCAGCCGCACCGGCGGGTGAAAGATGCTCTGGACGCCCTGCAGCACCAGCGGCCGTTCCGGTCGGTCGGAGACGGATACGATCGCCTTCATCCGCAACAGCTTTTCGCCATGCGCCGAGCGCAGGAGATCGACAAACATTTCGAGCGCCATCGGATCGATTGGCTTTTCTTCGACGATGGAGAAAGACCGGATCGAGGCATCGTGACGATTGACGTCGTGCGGATCCTGCTGCGCATGATCATGATGGTGGTGGCCGTGGCCATCGCGATGATGGTGATGGCCATCGTGATCGTGGTCATGATCATGATGATGCGCCTCATGCGCATCCTCGTCCTGCAGCCAGCGCCCGACATCGGCGATCTTCGTTGCCGGGTCGTAGAGACCGTTCACCAGGAGCGCGGCGCTGCCGGCCTCGGCGCCGTCAGCATCCATCATCGCCGCGCGCGGATTGAGCGTCCGCAGGCGCTGTTCCAGCTCCGCCGTTGCGCCGGCCATCGACCTCTTCGAGACGATCAGCCGGTCTGCGACCGCAGCCTGCCTGCGCGCTTCTTCGTGATTGTCGAGCGTCTGCAGCCCATTGACCGCATCGACGACCGTCACGACGCCGTCGAGCTCGAAATTCGTGGCGATGACGGGATTGCCCATGATTGCCTGCATGACGGGCGCAGGATCGGCAAGACCGGTCGTTTCGATGACGACGCGCTTCACCGGCTTAACGCGGCCCGTCTGGACGGCGTCCATCAGGTTCGCCAGCGTATCCACAAGCTCGCCGCGCACCGTGCAGCAGAGGCAGCCGTCGGACAATTCGATGATCGAATCGCCGGAACTTTCGACCAGCAGATGGTCGATGCCGACATCGCCGAATTCATTGATGATCACAGCCGCATCCTTCATGTCAGGATCTTTGAGGATGCGGTTCAGCAGCGTCGATTTGCCGGCGCCGAGAAAGCCGGTCAGGATGGTGACCGGAATCCTGTCGTTAAACGCGCTCATATCTGCCTTACCTTAGAAGCCCATCTTGTCTTAAAACGCGGTCGGGCGCGGCAGCGGCACCGGCACGTTGGCGATGCCGCCAGCCGTATCGCCGGTCGCCACCTTTTCCGGCTGCTGAGACGGCTGCGGGTCCTGCCCCGGAATGAGGCCGGCGAAGACGAATCGCGGGTCGTGGTCCATTTCCAGAATGTAGGGCGAGTGCACCTTCATGCGGCCGACCTCGTCTCGCGTTTCGCTGCGTATCTTGGCGCCCTTGGCGCTGCATATATCGGCTGTAATGTCGGTCACCTGGTCTTGTCCGGGCCCGTAGGGCTTTAGCGAACCCAGCGTCTCATTGCCGGGAAACTGGGTGGTAAAGCCCTTCTGCAACAGATTCGCCGTCGCATCGGCACGCGCCGCGAGACTGTCCGTGCCGAGCACGACGGAAACAAGCGTACGGCCGTTGCGCGTCGCCGAACCGATCTGGTTGAAGCCCGAGGCGCAGATGAAGCCGGTCTTCATGCCGTCGGCGCCGGCGAAGCGGCCGATCAGCATATTGAGGTTCGGCACGTTCTGCTGGCCGGTGGTGAAGCCCTCGAGCGCGAAATAGCTGGCATATTGCGGAAACTCGCGACGCAGCGCCACCGTCAGCACCGCCAGGTCCCGCGCCGTCGTATATTGCCCCTTGCCCGGCAGGCCGTTCGGATTGACGAAATGCGAATCCGTCATGCCGAGCTTCAGCGCCTCGCCGTTCATCCGGGTCACGAAACCTTCCTGCGTGCCGCCGACGGCTTCTGCGACCGCGACCGCGATATCGTTGGCCGATTTCACCATCAGGATCTTCAAGGCACTGTCGAGCGTCAGCTTCTGGCCCGGCTTGAAATACATCTTGGCGGCCGGCTGCGCGGCGGCGCGTTTGCTCATGACGATGGGCGTATCGAGGCTGATCTGGCCGGCGCGGATCGCATCGAAGACGGTATAGACGGTCATCAGCTTGGTGAGTGAGGCCGGATACCACTTTCGGAAGGCTTCTTCGTGTTCGAGAACGCGGCCTGTCTGCACGTCGACGAGAATATGGGGATTGGCCTGGACGAGCGAAACGGAAGCGACAAAAGCGGCAGTCGCCGCAACCATGAAACGAAACGGCCGCATGGCGGCAAACAAACGGAAGTGGCTCGTCGACACGGTTCGTCCTTCAGATGTCCGGAAAATCTCGCAACCTTCATCTATCTAGCCTATATGGCTATGACATGGCAAAGGTCATTGACGAAGTAATTGCACGGGCCTCACGGCCTTTTGAAGCGACGAACGATTGTCGGAATTTGATAACAGGAACGCCAAGATGCCGATTTTGAACAGAGCCGCCGAATTGCAGGACGAAGTCGCCGAATGGCGCCGCCATATCCATGCCCGGCCCGAGCTTCTTTTCGCGGTGGAAAACACGGCCGCTTTCGTCACTGAAAAACTCAAGGATTTCGGGGTTGACGAGATCGTCACCGGCATCGGCCGCACCGGCGTCGTCGGACTAATCAAGGGCAAGGGCGAAGGCCGCCGCACGATCGGCCTGCGCGCCGACATGGATGCCCTGCCGCTGACTGAAATCACCGGTAAGCCCTGGGCTTCGCAGACGCCGGGCAAGATGCATGCCTGCGGACATGACGGCCATACCGCCATGCTGCTCGGCGCCGCGAAATATCTCGCCGAAACCCGCAATTTCAATGGTAATGTCGCCGTCATCTTCCAGCCCGCCGAAGAAGGCGGCGGCGGCGGCAATCTGATGGTCAAGGATGGCATGATGGAGCGCTTCGGGATCGAAGAAGTCTACGGCATGCACAACCTGCCGGGCCTGCCTGTGGGACAGTTCGCGATCCGCAAGGGCGCCATCATGGCGGCAACCGACGAATTCACCGTCACCATCAAGGGCCGCGGCGGCCACGCCGCCCAGCCGCACCGGACGATCGACCCGATCGCCATCGCCGCCCAGATCGTCAGCAATTTGCAGATGATCGCCTCGCGCACCGCCGATCCGATCAGCTCTGTCGTCGTCTCGGTGACCAAGTTCAACGCCGGTTTCGCCCATAACGTCATCCCCAATGACGCGACTTTCGCCGGCACCGTCCGCACCCTCGATCCCGAAATGCGCACGCTTGCCGAAACCCGTTTCCGGCAGATTATCGAAGGCCTGGTCGCAGCTCATGGCGCCGAGGCCGAAATCAGCTTCAATCGCAATTACCCAGTCACCGTCAACCACCCCGACGAGACCGAGCATGCCGTCGCCACCGCCAGCGCCATTGCCGGCGAGGCCAACGTCAATGCCGAAATCGATCCGATGATGGGCGGCGAGGACTTCTCCTACATGCTGAACGCCCGTCCCGGCGCCTTCATCTTCATCGGCAACGGCGACAGCGCCGGCCTCCACAACCCGGCCTACGACTTCAACGACGAAGCCATCGCCCACGGCATCTCCTACTGGGTCCGCCTTGCCGAACAACGCTTGGGCCTCTGACAAGAATTAAGGCTTGGCTTCGCGCCAAGCCTTTTGTATGCATGGCATTCAAGTGGTCCCGTAGCTCAGCAGGATAGAGCATCAGATTCCTAATCTGGGGGTCGCGCGTTCGAATCGCGCCGGGATCACCATTCTCAAACGCTGAGCCATATGGCCACTGCGGGAATGGGTGGAATGACTGATCTCGTCTTGTAGATCGCCGCTGAAGGCTTTGCCCCGTTTCAAGCTCGCGGTACCTGACGATAGGCTCCTCGTCTTCTTATGATCCGCCGTGCCCCTAGTCCCAGCAACGCCGCCACAACCGATCCGCCGACGAAACCGATTGCGCCCCAGACGAGGCCGGCAAAGCTCATAGGCACCCCAGGCACGAAGTCGCGCCAAGTATTGGCGAAAACCACATCATCCGCATTCCCTAGCAGCACGAAGGGCTTGGCGACGGGGGCCGCGGTGCTCAGTTTCAATTGCTGCGACTGCAGCCTTTCATAACGAGTAATCGTGCTCTGCATCGAGACGCCGCGGTCGCGCAGGAAATCATCGGAAGATTGGGCATAAGCGTTCAGCGCCTGCTCGCGGTCGAGCTGATGCTGGGCGGCTTGGCGGTTGAAGTCCTCGACGATGACACGCAGCTCATCGATCGCGCCGCCGATCCGCTGGCGATATTGCTGCGCAAATTCAGGCGCTTGCGAAAAGACCGTGCCGCCGGCAAGTCCGGCGACAAGGGCGATGATCCTTGCAATCTGTCCCACGACCGTGGTCTCCGGCTGTTTCCTGCGCTAACGATCCGCGGCCGCAAAGGTTTCTGCCTTCGACACAATCGGTAACGCTATGTGATTGAACCGGCGGCGCTTCCGGCGAGTTGAGACTATGACCAACTCAGAAAGAGAGGCTCGTCATGAAACAGTTCATTCTTGCTTGCACGCTCGCTGCAGCGTCCGTCCTTTCCGCCATGCCGTCCCAGGCGGCAAGCGTGACTATCACCACCGATAACCCGCGTCCTTATTATGGCGATTTGGAGCGTCCTTATTATCGCGATTCGGAGCGCCCTTATTATCGCCACCGGCCCTACTACCGCCATCACATGATGCGCCGCGTCTCCGATGATTGCTTCACCAAGACGGAAAGAATCCGCCGTCACGGCCATACGATCGTGAAGGAGACCCGGATCTGCCGATAAGGCGGTCCATGCATGAAAAGCCCGGCCGCTCCTCCCCGGCCGGGCTCTTCAGGAACTTCGCAACATCGGCTGCGTTTATCGCGAAAAAGGGAGAACTCATCATGCGTATCAAGATGACTCTTTTGGCAATCGCCTATGTCGCCGTCAGCGCTCTGCTGCTCGCCATCGCGTATCAGCCGCAGGGGTCGGTGGCCACAGCGAAGACCGATCGCCTGGAAGGCGCGTCCTTCCTCGTCGAGCGCTTCGCCGGTTGATCAGCCGAGCGCCGGCGTAGAGGCCGGCGCTCGCAAGCGGGACGCCTTTCGCTAATATCAATGTGGGTTGCCGACGGCAGACCCGCTGAGCAGGATTCGGTTCTGCACCGCGGTCACGCCCTCGACCGCCCGGGCGACGGCGGTTGCCCGTTCGATTTCCCCGACCGTACCGACGGTGCCTGTCAACACGACCTGATCTTCCTCCATCGTCACTTCCACATCCGATGCATCGATGCCGCCGGCAATTGCCAATGCATTGGCGACGGCGGCCTCGAGAGATGCGCGATTGGCGATCTCCGCTTCCACTTCGGGCGCAAGCCCGTGAAATGTTGGCTCTTTGAAAACCATATTCCGTTCCTCCGAAAGATCTCAAGAAGAAACGCCATCGGCCTGGTTTGGTTTCCTGCGTTACCACCTGACGCGATAGCGGAGATTGACGCTGCTCGCCTCATCAGGCGAGAACGGATTGCTGACCGAGGCATCGAGGTTGAGGTTCGGCAGGATCGCCTGGTTGACCGCCACCGAGCTCGAGAAGTCGCCGCTGGCATTGCTGACCCCGGCGCCTGCCGAAAGCGAGGTTCCCGTCCAGGGATGGATCAACTTCAGCGCCTGTGACGCCGTCACCGAAGTCTCCCTGGCATCGACTGGATCGTAACGGACGCTCAGGGAGCGGCTCGATTGCATGTCGAGCGAATCCGACAGGATCCAGCTGCGCGAGCGGCTGAGCGTCAGAGCGCCGCTGCCGCGCAGCGTATCGACGCTGACCCTGGCGCCCTGCTGCCATTGGCCTGCCGGCGTAACGCTCGTCTTGCTGATCCTACCCCAGAGCATGGCCTGTTCGGAATCGGGTAGCGGCGCGCCGCCTTTTGTCGCTGCCAATGCGAGATCGGCGCCGGCGCTCGTCTCCCATTCCGCCGGCAGACGAAAACCCATCGTTGCCTTGTATGATCGATCCGAGACTTTGGCAGGCGACCAGATCAACAGGTCGTCCGCCTTTGCGGTCACGGTCAGCGAAAGCACGATGGCGGAAAGAATGATGGCTATTCTGAATATCGTCATGTGTTCCGATCGTTTTGACCTGACACGTGCTGGCTCATCGAATGGCACGATACCGCACCAAAGTGCCGTCAGCGAACACGGACAGGCAGCACGGCCAAGCCGTTCATCCCGATGTCATCCTCGATTTAGTGTTTGGCCGAAAAAGCCGAGGGCAGCCAAGTGCCCTTTTTCAATGGCCGCCGTAGCGCCCCGGTTGCCCATGCGCCGGCGAGCGGCGGCAGGGGAATCACATCCCTTCAGGAATGTCATAAGGATCACACCCCGCCGCCGCTCTGTAAACCCCCGAGGAGCTGAAATCTGCTGCACCGCACACTTGCCGCACCCTCCAAACCCTAGTAGAGCCTGAGCCTACGAGAGACATTTTTCGCGAAATTCCAAATGATGACAGGCAAAACCGCGCCGCGGCGCCTCAGCATCTTCGGCTCGACCGGGTCGATCGGCCGCAATACCCTCAATGTCGTCGAACATCTGGGCGGGCGGGAGAACTTCGAAATTTCCGTGCTGACAGGCAACGGCAATGTCCAGCTGCTCGCCCGGCAGGCCAGATCCTTCGGCGCGCGGCTGGCGGTGACGGCAAACGACCGGCATTATGAAGCGCTGAAGGACGAACTTTTCGGCAGCGGCATCGCGGTCGCGTCGGGGAAATCCGGCCTGATGGAAGCGGCCGACCGCGAAGCCGACTGGGTGATGGCGGCAATCGTTGGCACGGCGGGTCTGGCGCCGACGCTTGCCGCTGCGCGCCGTGGCGCTGATATCGCCCTTGCCAACAAGGAATGTCTGGTCTCGGCCGGCGATCTCTTCATCGGGGCGATCCGCGCCGGCGGCGGCAAGCTGCTTCCCGTCGACAGCGAGCACAATGCGATTTTCCAAGTGCTGGAAGAAAACCAGCGCCATGCCGTCGAGCGTGTCATCCTGACCGCCTCAGGCGGTCCCTTCCGTACCGCCTCGTTGAAGGAGATGGCCGATGTGACGGTGGAAACCGCACGCGCCCATCCGAATTGGTCGATGGGCTTGAAGATCTCGATCGACAGCGCCTCGATGTTCAACAAGGCGCTGGAAATGATCGAAGCCCGCCATCTTTTCGGACTGAGGCCCGAGCAGATCGAGGTGATCTTCCATCCGCAGTCGATCATCCATTCCATGGTGGGTTATACCGACGGTTCAGTGCTGGCGCAGCTCGGCGCGCCTGATATGCGCACCGCCATCGGTTACGCGCTGTCCTTTCCGCGCCGGCCGAACCTGCCGGTCGAGCGGCTGGATTTCGCCAAGCTCGCAAGGCTGGATTTCGAGGCGCCGGATGAGGTGCGGTTTCCCGCCTTGCGGCTGGCGCGCCTTGCGATGACGCGCGGCGGCGTTCAGGGCGCGGTGCTGAACGGCGCCAAGGAAGTGGCGCTCGAGGCCTTCATCGAGGGGCGCCTCTCCTTCCTCGCCATGGCCGAGGTCACCGAGAGGGTCATGGATGACCTGGCCCACCTGCCGCCGGCTGCCGGCATGGACGATGTCTTCAACGCCGACCGGCAAGCCCGGCAGCGCGCGGCGGCGCTGCTGAAACTCGATCTCGTCGGTTGAGAGCTCGGTCGGCTAGCGCAGCCGATTGCCGTGCTCGTCGAACAATCGGCAATTCGAGGGCTCGAACTGCAGGCTGACCTCTTCGCCGGCCGCAATGCTGGTCGGCGACCGGTGCTCGACGGTGAGCGACTGACCATCGCCAAGCTGGCAATAGAGATACTGCGTTCCGCCGAGATACTCCGAAAAATCGACTCTTGCCCTCAGGCTGCCATTGAGCTCGGGCGCCACTTTCAGATGCTCCGGCCGCAGACCGAGCGTCACGGCCGTACCGGCCAGCCTGTCTTTCGCCAGCAGGCCGCTTTCGACGCCCCCGCCGGCGATATCGACCAAGCCGCCTTCGCCCCATCGGGCATTCAGGAGATTCATCCTCGGCGAACCGATGAAACCCGCCACGAACGTATTCGAAGGATTTTCGTATATTTCCCGCGGCGTTCCGGCCTGCTCGACGCGGCCGTCGCGCAGCACGACGATCTTGTCGGCGAGCGTCATCGCCTCGGTCTGATCATGCGTGACATAGATCATCGTATTGCCGAGTTCGCGATGAAGGCGGGCGATCTCGATGCGCATGGACACGCGCAGCTCCGCATCGAGATTGGACAGCGGTTCGTCGAACAGGAAAACATCGGGCTCGCGCACGATCGCCCGGCCGATCGCCACGCGCTGGCGTTGGCCGCCGGAAAGCTGGCCGGGGCGCCGGTCGAGCAAATGGTCGATCTTCAGGATCGCCGAGGCTGCCTTGACGCGCGTCTCGATCTCCGCACCATTCGTACGCGCCATCTTCAGGCCGAAGGCCAGGTTGTCGCGCACGCTCATATGCGGATAGAGCGCGTAGGATTGGAAGACCATGGCGATGCCGCGCTCGGAAGGATCAAGATCGGTGACAACACGTCCCTTGATCTCGATCTCGCCATCGGTCACGTCCTCCAGGCCGGCGATCATGCGAAGCAACGTCGATTTTCCGCAGCCGGACGGACCGACGAAGACGACGAATTCGCCCTCCTCGATCGTCAGGTCGATGCCATGGACCACCTGCAGATTGCCATAGCTTTTTCGCACGTCCTGAAGGACGACGCTCTTGTTACCCATACCGTTCGTCATCCCCAAACGACCTACTTGTCCGCCTGGACCCAGACGAGCATCTCTCCGGGCGCGCGGTTGTCCCAGAGATGATAGGGCACGAAGCGAGCTGTGGCGACCCGCCTTTCGGCCGGTGCCTTGCGGTAGAGCGATGTGCCCCAATTCGATGTTTCCTCACGCTCGACCTTGAGATCGAGAGCGACGGCATCATTGAGGTCCTTCAGCACGACCGTTTCGGCGGCCGACAGGTCGCGGGGCAGAACGATGGTGTTGAGGTCCTCGCCATTGTCCGTTGTCTCAACGCAATAGACGAGCGGACCGCGCATCAAGGCGACGCGGCCGGAATCCTGGCGCACTTTCGGATTGGCATATTGCGGACGAAGCGCCAGCGGCAGGTAGAAGGCCACCTTATCACCGTCCGCCCATTCGCGGTCGATCCTCGCATATCCGTCGCGGACATGGGCACCGAGGTCGAGCATCGCCCCGTTGACGCTGAGGGTTGCGCCCTCTGCCCAATCCGGGATGCGCAGCGACAGCGCGAACCGAGCCGGCTTTGCCAGCTTGACAGTGAAGGCGACCGCGCCGTTCCACGGATAATTGGTGCTCTGCTCCAACGCCAACTCGGCGCCATTGGCAAGCTTCAGCCGGGCGGTGCTTTCGCCATAGAGATGGACGGCGATCTCATCATCGGCAACCGCATACATGTATGAGCCGATCGACGTCACCAGACGGGCGATGTTCGGCGGGCAGCAGGGGCAATGGTGCCACTTCCAGCGGTGGTGCTTGCCCGCACTTTCGAGCGGATTGTCATAGAAGAAGGTCTTGCCGTCTGTGGAAAGACCCGGCAGCGCGCCGTTATAAAGCGCCTGCTCCATGATATCGGCATAGCGCCGGTTCGGTCCGCGCCCGAGCATGCGGCTCGCCCAGAAGACCAGGCCGACGGAGGCGCAGGTTTCCGCATAGGCCGTGTCGTTGGGCAGATCGTAATAATCGGTGAAGCCTTCGTTGGAGGCGGCCGGGCCGATGCCCCCGGTGATGTACATCTGCTTGGTCGTCAGATCGTCCCAAAGCGTTTCCAGCGCCGCCGTCAGACTGTCGTCGTTATATTCGGTGGCAATATCGGCCATGCCGGAATAGAGGTACATGGCGCGCACCGCATGGCCGACCACCTTCGTCTGTTCGCGCACCGGGAGGTGCGCCTGGCCATATTCATAGGTCTTCTGATGGAAGTCGGCAGCGCTCCGGCCGTCGCGAGCGGCCTCGGCCGTAAAGAAGTGCGGCTCGGTGCCGCGTTCGTCGATGAAGTATTTCGACAGGTCGAGATATTTCTTCTCGCCGGTCACCCGGGCGAGCTTGACCAATGCCAGCTCGATTTCTTCGTGGCCGCAATAGCCGGGAATCTGTCCCTCGCCATGGCCGAAAACCTTGATCATGTAATCGGCGTAGCGGCACATGATGTCGAGCAGCTTGCGCTTGCCGGTCGCCTGATAATAGGCGACCGCGGCTTCCATCAGATGGCCTGCGCAATAGAGTTCGTGATGATCGCGCAGATTGGTCCAGCGGCGGGATGGCTCGACGCGCTGGAACCAGGCGTTCAGATAGCCGTCCTTGTCCTGCATTCGTTCATACATGTCGATGATCTCATCGGCGCGCGCCTCGAGCTTCGGGTTCGGCCGGCGATAAAGCGAGTAGGCGATCGTCTCGATCGACTTGCCGAGATCGGAATCCCAGAACATCTGCGTCGTCCCGCCCCAGGGCTGAATGGGAATGACAACGCCCGGGCTCGGCTGGTTGACGTCGATCGCTTTCAACATCCCGGCCTCGACGCAGCGGTCGAGCAGGGTCTCGGCGGTGGAATTGCAGACGGCGTCCTGCCACTTGCCCCAGAAGCCGCCGAGCTCGACATCGGGAACGGCGACGGGACGAAACTGGCGGTCATTGCTTGACTTGGTCATGGGCTCTACCTTGAGCATGATGCCGAAAAGTGTGAGCGGTTTTCGGACGACATCATGCTCTAACTCTTTAATTTAGAATAGGATTCAGATTTTAGGCCGACGGCCTAAAATCATCCTGTTCTTGCGATCATTTCACCGCGCCGGCCATCAGCCCGCGCATGTAGTAGCGTTGCAGGAGCAGGAAGACGATCAGGCAGGGGATCGTCATGACGACGACACCGGCCTGCACCGCTCCCCAGTTGATGGCGCCGAGCCGTCCGGCGCGAACCGCCGTCATCAGCACCGGCAGGGTGTATTTCTCATTGCTGGAAAGCAGCACGAGCGCAGCGAGAAACTCGTTCCAGGCATTGAGGAAGGCGAAGATCGCCACCGTCGCGACACCGGGCAGCACCAGCGGCAGCAGGACGCGCGCCAGCAGCCTCAGATCGCGCGCACCGTCGATGCGCGCTGCCTCTTCGATCTCCTTGGGCACGGCGTCGAAGGCATTGCGCATCATGAAAACGGAGAACGGCAGTTGCAGCGTCACATAGACGAGCGTCAGCCCGAGCAGCGAATTGTTGAGGCCGAGTTTTGCCAGGATGATGAAGAGCGGCGTCAGGATCGACTGGAACGGGATCATCAGCGTAGCAATGATCAGCACGAACAGTGCATTCTTCATCGGGAAGCGATAACGCGAGAAGCCATAGCCCGCGAGCAGGCTGACAAGAACGGTCAGCACCACGGTGGCGACCGAAACGAACAGCGAATTGATCATGTGCCGCCAGATGCCGGCGCCGAACGTATCGAGCAGCGCATAGGCATCGAAGCTGATGCTGGATGTCGGCCACGGCGGCAAGGGCGGCAGGGTGGCCTCGGCACCCGGCCGGAAGGAAGCGAGCAGCGTGACCGCGAACGGCGCCAGAAAGAAGATCGAAATGGCGATGCCTGCCAGATGATAGGTCGACTTCGTGCGGATGGCCTTGCGGGCGCGGCGTTGCCTTGAGGTCGTCATGGACGCTCCTCCCCGACGCGCAGCAGCCAGAGCTGCACGATGCTGATGGCGACCAGAATGGCGAGGAGCGCAATCGAGAGGGCCGCGCCATACCCGAGATTGAAGGAGACGAAGGACTGGTTGAAGATGTAATAGACCACCGAGATCATTTTGTTCTGCGGTCCACCGGCCGTCATGATATAAAACTGGTCGAAGGCGAGGATCGAGCCGGTAACCGAGACGATCAGGGCTAGCGCGATCGTCTTGCGCATCAGCGGCAGCGTCAGGTGCCGGAAGCGCTGCCAGCGGCCGGCGCCGTCGATGCGGGCCGCCTCCGTCAGCTCGGATGGAATGGCCTGCAGCCCGGTCAGCAGAATGATCATGGTGAAGCCGGCGATCTTCCAGACGACCATCACCACGACCGTCAGAAAGGCGGTGTCGAAGGTCGCAAGCAGGTTGGGGCTCTTTTCCAGAAGACCGAGTGCTTTAAAGGCTGGGCCGATGAAGCCGCTATCGACATTGGCAAGCCAGACCCAGAGCAGCGAGGCCGTGGCAAGGCCGACCACGACCGGCAGGAAGATGATCGTGCGGTAGGCGCTGACGAACTGCCGTTCCTTTTCGACGAAGATCGCCAGCGGAAAGGCGACAGCGAAGATCGCGATAGTGACGATCACGGTGTAATAGGCGGTGAAATTCAGTGCCGCCATGAAACGGGTGTCGTTGAACATACGGAAATAATTGTTGAAGCCGATCCAGCGCGACGCTCCCATCAGCGGCCAGTTGTGAAGGCTCATCCACCCCGTGAAGAGAACCGGCATGACGAAGAAGACGATGACCAGCGCCATGGCCGGCGCGATGTAGAGCGGGCCGCGCCAATTCGATCTGCGCCGCCGCTTTCGCCGGGGCAATAGCATATTCGAACCGGAACCGGTCATCGAAACGCTCCGCATCTGTCAATTGAAAATGGCCGGGAAGCTGCCACCGCTCCCCGGCCGCGGCCTTGGGAGAGTTATTGGCCGCTATCGATGATCGACTGCATTTCCGACTGGGCGCTCGAGAACGCGCCGTCGACATCGTCGCCGAAGATCGCCGCGTTGGTGAAGCTTGCCCATGGGCCGTTGGCGCTGTTGATCAGGTCGTTGAACTGCAGCGTATAGGGCGTCTTGGCGACGCTGATCGCCTTGAGGCCGACCTGCATGCGCGGATCGAGACCTTCCAGCACCTTACCGGCGATGTCGCCGCGGGTCGGCAGGCTGCCATATTTCGCCATCACCTTCTGGCCGTCCTCGGAATAGATATATTCGAGGAACTCCTTCACGGCGTCGATCTTCTTGGTGCCCTTGGTGATGACGAAGTTGTCGCCGCCGGCAAAGGAGGAAGGCTTGCCGTCGACCCCGGGGATGAGGGTCACACCGAAATTGATCTCGGGATGCTGGGTCACCAGCGTGCCGATGGCAAAGGCGCCGAGGCTCTGCTGGCCGATCTTGCCGTTGGTGAAGGTCAGGAAGTTCGTACCGTTGTCGCTGGCCGCACCCGCCGGCACGAGGTCCTTTTTGACCATGTTGCGGTAGATGTCGACGGCCTTGCGCATCTGAGGCGTATCGAGCGTCGCCGTCTTGCTGTCGGCCGACAGGATGTCGGCGCCCGCACCCCAGACGAGCGGCGTGAAGGTGAAGATCATGCAGCCACCGCAGCCGCCGCCGGAGAAATAGAAGCCGTAGGTGTCGTCACCGAGTGCCCGGATCTTCTCTGCATTGGCAGTGATTTCATCCCAGTTCGCCGGCGCCTTCTCCGGGTCGAGACCGGCCTTCTTGTAGAGATCCTTGTTCCAGGCGAAGACCGATGTCTCGACGGAGAGCGGCAGGCCGTAGATCTTGTCCTGATAGGTGCCGAGGCGGACATGCGACGGCGAAAGCGAGTTGAAATAGGGCAGCGACTTCGCCCAGTCCGTCAGATCCTCCAGCTGGCCCGCCGCGGCAAAGGCAGGATTGTAGATGAGGTCCATCGACAGCGCGTCGGGCGCCTGTCCGCCGGCGATTGCCGTCGCATATTTCTGCACCAGCTCGGAGAACGGCACTTCGGTCATTACGACCTTGTTCTCGTGGCTGGAATTATAGGCTTCGACGACTTTCTTGAAGGCGTCGCCGATCCCCGAGCGAACCCACATTTCGACGTTTTCGGCCGCCGATGCAGCCGAAACCAGGCACAAGGTGGCGATACCGGTCGCCGCCAATAGACGCTTGATCATGACACTCCTCCCAATATGGCGCTCTCCTCGCGCCTTTGCTCATTTCCGTGATTCTCATTCCCCGGGGGTTCTACCCCCGCATGACCGCCGAACGACGAGCCGGCAGGGCAACTTCCTCACTCCCGGCTCGACAGGCCGTCCTTCCGCAAGCGCCAGCACCGTCAATCCGGCCTGCCGCCCGAGTTCCTTCAGTTCCATATCTACCGTCGTCAGCGGCGGCCGCGTCTGGGCCGCGACAATCTCCCAATTGTCGAAGCCGATCACCGACACGTCCTGCGGCACCTTGACGCCGCGCTCACGCAGCGCATCCACCGCCCCACGGGCGATCTGGTCGTTGCCGCAGAAGAGCGCATCGGGCTTTTCCCCTGGCCTCTTCCAAAGCTGTTCCACCGCCTCATGGCCCCAGCTCTCCGACCAGATGCCGTAGAGCACCGGCTCGCGGTGGCCCGCCACCTGACGATAGGCCCCGGCCCGCTCCCGCACCGAAAAGAAGTCCTCCGGCCCGGTAATATGCGCAATCCGCCGCCGCCCGATCGTCACCAGCCATTCCACCGCCAATCTCGCACCCTGCCCGTCGTCCGAACGGAAAGTAACGCTGTTCGGCGTCCCCTCGGTGAAGGCGTAGACGACAGGCACATGCAAATTCGACAGATCGACGGGCAGACGCCTGTCCAGCCGCTTGCCGGTTGCGATGATACCGTCGACCTGCTTGTCCAGCATCGCATCGACATGGATCTGAGCGAGCGCCGGATCGTCTTCGATGGCGCATAGGAAAACCGAAACGCCATGATCGACGAGCGCGTCCGAAATACCCGCCATCACAGGCAGCGTGAAACGGCCGTAGGTGTCGTTCGTCAGCAGCCCGATGGTGAAGCTGCGCTTGCTGAGAAGACCTCTTGCCAGCGCATTTGGCCGATATCCGATTTCGCCGGCAATCCGCTTCACGCGCTCGCGGGTTTCCGTCCCCATCCGACCGGTGTCGTTGAGCGCCTTCGACGCCGTCGAGATGCTCACCCCGGCGGCCGACGCCACCTCATGGATGGTGATCCTGCCTCTTTTTCCTCCCGATATGTTCAGGCTTTCCTCCTTCTGAAATGGCTTGAGAAAAGCTTTTACCATTGTGCCTGTCAAGTGAGAAAAGGTTTTCTCATGCAATTCGAGAGACGGAGCGGCGAGGCATGGATTGTCTGGAAGGAAGGCGTTGAAACGGCCGATGCGAATCCATAGGACCGACTTGCAATGCGTCACTCATCTTAGAGCGAAGGGCAGCGCTGGATAATCTTAGCTAATGAATGCGGAACGAACAACCGCCGTCAGAACCCGATGGAGGTTCTGATTCGCGGAAGCTAGAACCCAAGCGATCGCTAGATCAGGCGACGTGCCTTGCCAGCGCGCAACGCGACCAGAGCGAATGCAGGGCCTCGACGAGATGGGCGATATCGGCGTCGGAATGCAGCGGCGTCGGGGTGATGCGCAGTCGCTCGGTCTTCTTCGGCACGGTGGGATAGTTGATCGGCTGGACATAGACGCCGCAATTGTCGAGCAGCAGGTCGGAGATCCACTTGCACTTGGCGGCATCGCCGACCATCACCGGTACGATATGGCTGGGATTGTGCATATGCGGAATGCCGCGCTGGTCGAGCAGCGAGCGCAGCTTGCGCACCCGGTCCTGATGGCGGGCGCGCTCGAATTGGCTGACCTTCAGATGCTGGATCGAGGCCACCGCACCGGCGGCGAGCGCCGGCGGCAGCGCCGTGGTGAAGATGAAGCCGGAGGCGAAGGAGCGGATGAAATCGCAAAGGGCCGTCGACGCGGCGATATAGCCGCCCATCACCCCGAAAGCCTTGCCGAGCGTGCCCTCGATCACCGTCAGCCGGTCCATCAGTCCCTCCCGCTCGGCAATGCCGCCGCCGCGCGGGCCGTACATGCCGACGCCATGGACTTCGTCGAGATAGGTCATTGCCCCGTATTTGTCGGCGAGATCGCAGATCTCCTTGATCGGGGCGATATCGCCGTCCATCGAATAGACGCTCTCGAAGGCGATCAGCTTCGGCGCCTTCGGATCGGCGGCTTTGAGCTTGGCTTCGAGATCGGCGACGTCGTTATGCTTCCAGATCACCTTGTCGCACTTGGCGTAACGGATGCCCTCTATCATCGAGGCGTGGTTCAGCGCGTCGGAGAAGATGATCAGGCCGGGAATTTTGGCGCCGAGCGTACCGAGTGCGGCCCAGTTGGAGACATAGCCTGAGGTGAAGATCAGTGCTGATTCCTTGCCGTGCAGATCGGCAAGCTCCCGCTCGAGCAGAACGTGATAATGGTTGGTGCCAGAAATATTCCGGGTGCCTCCCGCACCCGCGCCACAGTGGTCGATGGCGGCCTTCATCGCCTCGATCACCTTCGGGTTCTGGCCCATGCCGAGATAGTCGTTGGAGCACCAGACCGTGACTTCCTTCTCGCCGTCGGACGTATGGCGCGTCGCGCGCGGGAAATTACCGCGGTGACGTTCGAGATCGGCAAAAACGCGGTAGCGGCCCTCGGCATGAAGCCCGTCCAGCTCGTTTTTGAAAAATGCTTCGAAATCCATCATATGCTCCAGTATCGCGCGGCCGTTCTTGCCGACCGGACGTCCGCGCGTCAATGCTTACCCTTTGCTTTAACATCAACTGCGGCAAAAGGCCCAGATTTTTGAATGATTCCAGAGGAAAAAATGCGTGCGCCACAATCAGTGGGACCGGTGCCGCAAAAGCGCCTGACATAGGCGCAAAATCCGCACGGCCGCAACAACACTCTTCGCGAAAAAAATCAGGCCAAGAGTGGACAACCCTTTCTTCCGACATAGTTTTCCAGCTAGCCTGCCAAAAAAACAAAAGGGACGGCCTTTGCCCACTGGACAACAACCTCGGAGAGAAGAGATGAAAAAAGCTGTCATACTCGCATTGATCGGCCTGTCGATCGCAAGCTGCACGCCGACCCAGCAGGGCGCCGGTATCGGCGCTGCATCGGGCGCCGTCATCGGTGGCGCGGTCACCGGCAATGTCCGCGGCGCGGCCGTCGGGGCCGCCATCGGCGGCGTGTCAGGCGCTCTTATCGGCAGCGTCGCGGAACAGCCCGGCCAGTGCTACTATCGCGACCGCTATGGTCGCCGTTACATCGACGCTTGCCCGCGCTGAGAGCGCTGACAAAGCGGCAAAACAGGAAATCCCGGACACACATCCGGGATTTTTTGTGCTGAATTAGTGCGTGGGCAATTTAAAATGGTACACCCTGCGCGATTTTGCCGCTAAGCTGTTCACGGCTGGGCAACGAAGCTTCATGTAGGCGTAACCAAAAGCAGCGGATGCGGATTAGAGGGACAAGTCCGAAAATAGGTTTTGCGTATCGGCGAACAGGCACCATGATGGTGGTCGCAGCGGCAGCTGCTTTCTCACCGGTCCTGATCGGCGATGCTTACGCCTTCAAGCTTTTCGGCATCACCATCTTCGGCAAGGAGGAGGACGAGAGCGAACAGGTGCCCGATCCGGTGCGCTATCAAGTCGACCTCAAGGCCGACACCGCCGATCCCGATCTTAAGGAAGCGCTCGAAAACAGCTCCCGCCTCGTCAGCGACCAGAAACAGCTGGTCTCCGGCGATCTCGGCATCGTCGTCAAGGCGCGTGACGACCGCGAGCGGCTGATCGCCGCCTTGTACGAAAAGGCGCGCTATGGCGGCGTGGTGACGATCACCATCGATGGCAGAAACATCGACGACCTGCCGCCCAATCCGACCTTCGACCGCTCCGGGCCGATCCCCGTCACCGTCAATATAACACCCGGTCCCGTGTTCAGGGTCAGAGAGGTGCAGTTCGGCGGCGACGCCGCAGATCGCAATCCCGCCGATTACGACCTTGCACCCGGCGCCGAGGCCGGCTCGCTCGCCATCATCAAGGCCGGCGACAAGATTGTCGAACAGTTGAAAAGTGAAGGCCGGCCCTTCGCCAAATTGACCGAACGCAAGGTCGTCGCCGATCACAGGAGCGATACGGTCGACATCGTGCTTGCTGCCGAAGGTGGGCCTGTCGCCCCGATCGGCGATGTCGGGGTCACCGGCGAAAAGACCGTGCGGCCCGGTTTCATCCAGCGTTATTCCCGGCTGAACAAAGGGGACGCCTATTCGCCGGAAAGGCTGAAAAAGGCCGGCGAGCGGCTTCGCGCCCTCGGCGTCTTTTCAAGCGTCACCATTCATCAGGGCGATGTGCTGGCGCCTGATGGTACGCTGCCGATGACGATCGAGGTTTCCGAAGGCAAGAGGCGTTATTTCGGCGTCGGCGCGCAATATTCCACCACCGACGGCCTCGGCATCCAGGGCTACTGGGGTCACCGCAACCTATTCGGCGAGGCCGAGACGCTGAGGATCGAAGGCTCGGTCTCGCGGCTCGGCGAAACAACCGATGTCGGCAGCCTCGACTACTCCGCCGGCATCCTCTTCACCAAGCCCGGCGCCTTCTTCCCGGCCGCCACGTTGAAGGCCGGCATCGTCGCCAAGACCCAGAACCCGGACGCTTATAATGCAACGCTCGTCACCGCCTCGCTTGGCCTTTCCTATGAACTGACCGACAAGGACACGGTGTCGGCGAGCGGCGAAGTCAGCTGGGAGCGTGATGATGACGCCTTCGGCACCAATGACTATCTGACCATCGCCCTGCCGCTTCAATATGATCGTGACGCACGCGACGACAAGTTCAATCCGACCGAAGGCTATCGGGCGACAGCATCGGCAAAGCCCGGCTACGAGATCTTCAACGCCACACCCTACGCGGCATTCGAGGGCTCGATCTCCGGCTATCTGCCATTCGGCGCCGAGGACCGCCTCGTGCTTGCCGGCAAGATCGCCGCCGGCGTGCTGATCGGCGGCGGCGGGATCGAGGACATTCCTGCCACGCAGCGTTTTTTCGCCGGCGGCGGCGGTTCAGTGCGCGGATATAGCTATCAGGAGATTTCGCCTTACAATGACAAAGGCGATGCCACCGGCGGCCGCTCCTATGTGACCGGGTCGTTGGAGGCCCGATTCAAGATCACCGATACGATCGGCCTTGTGCCCTTCATCGATGTCGGCACCGTATCGGATAGCACTTTCCCGGGTTTTTCCGATATCCGCGCCGGCGCCGGCGCGGGAATACGATATGCCACACCTTTCGGGCCGTTGCGGCTTGATTTTGCCGTGCCGCTGAACAAGTACGAAGATGGCACAGATTATGGAATTTATGCCGGCATCGGCCAATCCTTCTAGGATTGCGATTCCGGCTTCTTCCGATCGATGGGCCGCATGAAAACGGGGTAGTCCGCGCCGATGCAAACGCTGGCAAAAATCGTCAACTGGATCGTGCGGGTCACCGGCTATGCCGTAGGCGCCATTTTGATTCTCGCTGTCGCGGCACTTGCGATCTTCGGCTTCACCTCCTTTGGCGCCCGCATCGTCACCGAAAGGATCGCCTCCACTCTTTCCAACCGCGACATGACGATCAAGGTGCGCGAACCGGAAGGGCTTTTGACTGGCGGGCTTCGCGCCGCCGAAATCTCCCTATCCGACACCAGGGGCGTTTTTGCGGAAATTCACGGCGTGGCAATCGATTGGAACCCGCTGGCGCTGCTGACGGGAACATTCCACGCCAAGCGTTTCCAGATCGACACGATCAACGTGCTGCGCAAGCCGGTGCGCACCCTGCCTTCGCGGCCCGGCGCCGAAAATTCCGGCGGCTTCGCACTTCCGGTCAAGATCGATGTCGACCATGTGGCCCTGCCCGATATCAATCTGGCCGAAGCTTTTGCCGGGCGCGCCTTCGCGCTCGCCGCCAACGGCAGCCTTTCGGCCGATGGCGACGGCGGCGAAGCGATGGTCAATGTCAGCCGCCACGCGGTTCCGGATGCGCGCCTTACTGCCGATATCGCCTATGCGCCGGCCGAAAACCGGCTGCGGCTGAAGGCTGAGCTTGCCGAGCCGAAGGGTGGGCTGTTGGCAGGCTTCCTCGGCCTGCCTGACAATCCTGCCGTCAACATCGACCTCGACGGTCAGGGACCGATATCCGACTGGACGGGCAAAGTGCAGGCTGCGCTCGACGGACAGCAGCGCGCTGCAATCGAGGGCCGGCATGCGATTGGCACAGACGGACTGCACCATCTCGATCTCAAGGGTGGCGGTGACCTGAGTTCGCTTCTTCCCGCGGCATTCCGGCCGCTTTTCGCCGGCCAAACCAATATCGACCTTGCCGCCACCTTCGACGATCATGGCAAGCTCGATATCCAGACCGGCAACATCGCCACCGGCGGCGTCGTCATCGCCGCATCGGGCGCGCTTGATCCGGCCGGCAACAACAGCCTGAACGCCAATCTCCTCGGCACATCCGGCCCCGTCGATTTCCGCTGGCCGCTCGCCGAAGGCGAAGCGCGCTTTCTGATATCAGGCCTCAACCTGGCTCTAACAGGCGAGGCGCAGACCGCCCGACTGAGCCTCAGCGGCTCGCTCGACAGCGCAACCCTGCCGCAGGCCGATATCGGCAACGTCAAGCTGACAGCAAAGAGCGACGCCTTCAATCTTGCCGGCCGTTCCGGCAGCGTTCAGCTACGCCTCGTGGCCGGCGACGCAACCTTTGCCGAGCCGAACCTCAACCGCGCAGTTCAAGGCCCTATCACGATCGCGGCGCCGCTCCAGATTTCGCCGGGCGACATCGGCTTCAACGGCACCACCGTCGAAAGCGCCAATATCAACGGCAGCCTCAACGGCTCCTATCGGCTGGCGGACCGCGCGCTGACCGGCAATGTCAAGCTGAGCGTCGAACCGGCGGCCCTGCCGGCCGCGGCGACGAGCAGGTTCGATCAGCCGATCTTGGTCGAAAGCCAGGTGACCGGCACGATCCCGTCGAAATTCGCGCTGTCCAACCTCGTCCTGAAATCCGGCACGCTTGAAGCTGCCGGCAACGTCGCGCTCGACGGCTCGATGTTGAACGCCGATCTTTCAGGCCGGCTGCCCGATATCGGCAAGCTGATGACAGGCGCGAGCGGCGGAGCAGGTTACGCGCTGAGGATCGGAGGCGAACTGCCGGCGATCTCCGTGACAGCCAATATCAAGGCTCCCAGCCTTGAGATAGCTGATCGCGCGCTCGCCGACGTCAATATCGATCTGTCGGGTGTCGCCGATCCCAAGGCACCGCAGGGGAAGTTTGCGGCCACCGGCACGATCGACGGACAGCCGCTCGGCATCAACGGCGACATCCGTTCTGAAAACGGCAAGACGAGCATTCCCGCACTGACCGCCGATGTCGGCGGCAACCGGCTGACCGGCAATCTGGAGCTCTCGCCCTCCTTGACACCCTCGGGCGGGTTGACCTTCGATCTTCCCAAGCTCGGCTTGCTGGCCGCGCTCGGCGGACAGAAAGCCGAAGGAGACCTCAAGGGCTCGCTCGGCATCGATAGCCATGACGGCAAGATCGCGCTCAAGCTCGTTGCGTCAGGTGCCTCGATCCGCCGCGATACGCTGGCGATCGCTAAGCCGGATATCGACCTCACGGTCAGCGATCTCAGCACCCTCGCGGCAAACGGCACGCTCAGGGCCGAGGAGGTAGCTGCCGGAGCGAACAAACTTGGCGGACTTTCTCTCAGCTTTACCAAGCAGCAAGACCGCACCAACTTCGACCTCGATGCTGCCTATGACCGCAATCCCGTGATGGCGGACGGCACCATCGAGATGGCCGCTGGCAATATCGGCCTCAACCTCGATCGGCTCTCGGCAAGCCCCCGCAATATTCCGATCGAACTCGCTGCGCCGACGCGGGTCACGGTCACCGGCGGCGTCGCCAATCTGGACGGACTGACGTTGAAGACCGGCACCGGCTCGGTATCGGTTACCGGTTCGGCCGGCGAAACGCTGAATCTCGATGCCATCATCAAAGAGCTGCCAGCATCACTCGTCGACGGTTTCGTGCCGAATCTTTCGGCTGGCGGCACGATCTCGGGAACGATTGCCGTGACGGGAACGCCGGCAGCACCCATCGCCGATTTCAAACTCGACTGGAAGGATGCGACCACAGGACAGCTCAAGGGCGCGGGCCTGGCACCGCTCGGCATCATCGCCAACGGTAAATTCGTCGACAAGAAGCTCGATTTCGACACGACAATCACCGGTGCGGACAGCCTGTTGCTCAAGGCCCGCGGCGACGTCGGGCTCGCTGATCCGACGGCGCCGGTGCTCGATATCGATGCCGATATCCTCAACCTGCCGGCGCAGGTCGCCAATGGTTTCGTTTCCGATCTCGCCGCCGAGGGCGCCATCACGGGAAAGGTGACTGCCTCCGGTTCGCTTAAGGCTCCGACCGCCAATTTCGATCTCGCCTGGAAAAACGCTGCCACGAGCCACACAAAGCGGGCCGGCCTCGCGGCTCTTGATGTGACCGCGTCCGGCAAATTCGCGGACTACAAGCTCGATTTCGACGCCGCAGCCATCGGCGCTGACAGACTCTCGCTCAAGGCAAACGGCAACGTTGATATCGCCGAGGCGACGATCGGCGACATCAAGGTCGATGCAACACTGAACAATATCCCCGCAGCTATTGCCAACGGCTTCGTTCCCGATCTCGCAGCGGAAGGCGCTTTCTCCGGAACGGTCGCGGCCAGCGGGTCGCTTGCAGCTCCGATCGCCGATTTTGATCTCCATTGGCAAAGCGCCGCGACGAGTCACACGAAACGAGCCGGCCTTACCGGTCTTGAAGCTAGGGCGTCCGGAAAGTTCGCCGACAACAAGCTCGATTTCGACGCTGCGGCCAGCGGCGCCAACAACCTCTCGCTCAAGGCAAACGGCAACGTGGACATCACCGGAACGACGGTCGGCAGCGTCAAGGTCAACGCAACACTGGACAATATCCCGGTGGCTATTGCCAACGGCTTCGTTCCCGATCTCGCAGCGGAAGGTGCTCTCTCCGGAACGGTCGCCGCCAGCGGGTCGCTTGCGGCTCCGATCGCTGATTTTGATCTCCATTGGCAAAACGCCGCGACGAGCCACACGAAACGAGCCGGCCTAACCGGTCTTGATGCCACGGCGTCCGGCAAATTTGCCGACAACAAGCTTGATTTCGACGCCGTGGTCGCCGGCGCAGACAGCCTCTCGCTCAAGGCGAACGGCAATGTCGCCGTGACCGGCACGACGATCGGCACCGTCGCGGCCGATGCGACGCTGTCAAATATCCCGGCAAGCCTGGCAAACAGCTTCGTCGCCGATCTCGCCGCCGAAGGCACAGTCTCGGGGAGGATCTCGGCTGCGGGCTCGCTTTCCGCCCCGACCGCCAATTTCGACCTCAATTGGAAAGACGCTGCGACGAGCCACACGAAGCGTGCCGGCCTTGCGGCTCTCGCCATGACCGCATCGGGGAAATTCGCCGATAACAAGCTGGATTTCAACGCGGCCGCCGGTGGCGATCAAGGTCTCTCATTGAAGGCCATGGGCAATGTCGCTCTCGCTGGTACGGCGATCGACAGCGTGAAGGTCGATGCCGAAATCGTCAAACTCCCGGCTGCTCTCGCAAATGCCTTCCTCCCCGATTTGGCGGCCGGCGGCACGATATCAGGCACGCTCTCTGCAGCCGGAACACCCGCTGCACCCAAGGCCGATTTCAAGCTCGACTGGGCGGACGCCGCAACTAGCCACACCAGAAGCGCGCATCTTTCCGGCCTCGCGCTTGCCGCGTCGGGACACTTCGCCGACAACAAGCTCGACTTCAACACCAATCTTGGCGGCAAGGACGGTCTCTCACTGAATGCCGCGGGCAATGTGGCGATATCGGGCACTTCGGTCCGCAACATTGACGTCAAAGCCGATCTCGCCAATCTGCCCGCGAGCCTTGCCAACGGCTTCGTTCCCGGTCTTGCCGCCGAGGGCACCGTGTCGGGAACAGCATCCGCATCCGGAGCGCTGCCGAAACCCGCCGTCGATTTCAAGCTCGATTGGAAGAACGCCGCCACCGCCCAGACCAGGAGCAGCGGTTTGTCGGGCCTGAGTGCCGCGGTCACCGGCAAGTTCGCCAATGACAGGGTCGACTTCGATGCTAGCCTTGCCGGCAAGGACGGCATGTTGGCCAAGGCGGCGGGTGGCGCGACGATCGCGGGAACCGCGATACGCGACCTTTCGATCAATGCCGATATTCCGGCGCTGCCCGCAAATATCGCCAATGCCTTTGTTCCCGGCCTCGGTGCCGAAGGCACGCTGTCGGCGAGCGCCCAGACCTCGGGAACGCCGGCAGACCCGATCGTCGATTTCAAGCTGAACTGGAAAGATGCCGCGACCAGCCACACCAAGGCCGCCGGCCTCTCCCGCCTTGCCTTGGCGGCGACGGGAAAATATGCCGGCGACCGGCTGGATTTTGATGCCGACCTCAGCGGCGGTGGCGGCATTTCGCTGAAAGCCGCTGGTAATCTTTCCATTGCAGGCACAACGATCCGATCGATCGACGTCACTGCAAACGCCTCCAATGTTCCGGCCGCCATCGCCAACGGTTTTGTTCCTGGCATAGGAGCCGAAGGCACGATCTCGGCGACGGCCAAAGTGACTGGCACGCTGAGCTCGCCCGTGGTGGACTTCAAGGTCGACTGGAAGAATGCCGCAACGAGCCAGACGAAGGGCGCCGGTCTTTCGCCATTCACCATCGGCGCATCCGGCAAGCTTGCCGATAACAGGCTGACGGCCGACACCAACCTTACCGGCGACGCCGGTATGTCGCTGAAAGGCGGCGGCAGCGTCGTGACATCGGGCAACCGCGCCCTCGACATGCGCTTCAACGGCAATGTTCCCTTCGCCGTGCTTGGCGCCCCGCTCGCACAGCAGGGCTTTGTCGCCGACGGCGTCGCCAAGGTCGATCTTAAGATTGGCGGAACGGCCGCAGCCCCCGTCATCAACGGCACGGTCTCGACATCAGGCGCCAAGCTTGTCGACGTCAGGCGCAATCTTGCCGTCAACAATCTCGCAGCCACAGTCACCTTCAATGGCAACCAGGCCGTCATCTCGCGCCTCAGCGGCAATCTGGGCGGCGGCGGCACGATTTCGGCAAGCGGTACCATCGGCATCCAGCCCGCCGGCGGATTTCCCGCCGACATTTCGATTAAGCTCGACAAGGCCGTCTATGTCGACGGAACACTTGTCGTCTCGACCGTCAACGGGACGGTCGGCCTGCGCGGGCCGATCCTGAGTGCGACGCTGAGCGGCAAGCTTCGGCTGGACAAGACCTCGATCACCGTCCCGGAAAGATTGCCGACCTCACTCCGTGAAATCGACATCCGGCATAAAAACGCACCGCGAGCGGTGCTGGCGCAGCTGCGCGATGACGGTGAACGGAAGCCGGGCGAGAAGTCCTCGACTATCACACTCGACCTCGAAATCGATGCGCCCTCGCAGATCTTCGTGCGCGGCCGCGGCATCGATGCCGAGCTTGGAGGTCTCGTGACGATTCGCGGAACGGCGGCAGCACCGATCGTCACCGGTGGCTTTACAATGCGCCGCGGCCGGCTCACCATTCTCAATCGTCGCCTCAATTTCTCCGACAAGAGCAAAATCACCTTTGCCGGCGACCTGACGCCGGCGCTTGACATGGAAGCGACCTCCACCTCCGGCACGACGACCCTGACGGTCGATGTCTCAGGACTTGCCACCGATCCGTCAATCACCTTCTCCTCCTCGCCGCAGCTGCCGCAGGACGAGGTGTTGGCGCAGCTGATCTTCGGCCAGTCGATGTCGAAGCTCTCGCCGGTGCAGATCGCCCAGCTCGCCGACGCCGTCAGCCAGCTGGCCGGCAACCGCTCCACCTCGCTTTTCGAGGGTCTGCGCAACCAGCTCGGCGTCGACGATTTCGACATCAGCACCGACGCGAAGGGCCAGACGAGCGTCAGCGTCGGCCGCTATCTCAACGACCGTACCTATTTCGAATTGCAGCAGGGCGGCTCGGCCGGCGCCAAGGCAATCATCAATCTCGATGTCGGCCGAGGCGTCAAATTGCGGGGAGCCGCCGGCGGGAATGGCGCCGGCGAAGCGGGCATCGTCTATGAACGGGAATATTAAAGCAGCTTAGAAACCCGTCTTGCTCGTTTTAAGAAGAATGTTGGTCTCGGTCGAATTGATGCCGTTGATCAACCTGATTCGACGCAGCGTCTCGTCAAAGGCGGCAAGATCGCGGTCCTCCAGTTCGGCGACGAAATCCCATTTGCCGTTGGTGCTGTGAAGCGCCCGCACCTGCGGCAAGCCCCTGAGCTGATCGGCCACCCTGTCGGCGAGCTTGCCGAGCACCTCGATCATGACGATCGCGCGCACGCCGGCGGATCGCGTCTCGTGACTGGTGCGGATGGTGAAGCCGACGATGGTGCCGCCGGCGACCAGCCGATCGATACGGGCGGCGACCGTCGCCCGCGATGCACCGGTCATTGCCGCGAGCGAGGAGACGGACATGCGAGCATTGTGGCGAAGCGCACTCAGAAGTTCGGTATCGAGATCGTCCACGTCGAACACTTTGTCAAAATAGCTTTATCAATCTGCGCAATCATAATCCATTTCTGGCACTTTTCCATCTTTTTGCCGCCAGCCCTTTATCCCACTATCGGCCGAAAACAGGCCTCAAACGGAGCCCTCGAATGAATGCGCAATCGCGATCTGTCACCCTCATCGGCGCACCCTTGGAAGAAGGTTCGGGTCGGAGAGGCGCCGCCATGGGCCCTGCGGCCCTGCGGATCGCCGGCGTCGACCAGACCCTAATTGATCTCGGCCACGACGTCGCCGATATCGGCGATCTCTCTATCCTGCCGGCGATGGATCTGCCGAATCATCCGAAAGCCCATAATCTGAGGATCGTCGGTGCCTTCACCCGCGCATTGGAAAGCAGCGTCTATGACGTCGCCGCCGCCGGCCGCTTTCCGCTGATTCTCGGCGGCGATCACAGCCTGTCGATGGGCAGCGTCTCCGGCATGGCGCGTTATGCCGCCAGCAAGGAGCGCCCGCTCTTCGTGCTCTGGCTCGATGCCCATGCCGATTTCAACTCTCCGGCAACGTCACCCTCCGGCAATATTCACGGCATGCCTGTTGCCTTCTTCTGCGGCGAGGCGGAGTTCGCCGAAATCCTCCCGAAGGACCGGCCCTTCGTCGACCCGAAGAATGTCTTCCAGGTCGGTATCCGTTCGGTCGATGCGCGCGAGCGCGAGGAAATCCATGAACACGGCGTCAACGTCTTCGACATGCGGGCGATCGACGAGCAGGGCATCGGCGCCATCATGCGCGAGATTCTCGCTGTTGTCGCAAAGGCCAACGGCCTGCTGCATGTCAGCCTCGATCTCGACTTCCTCGATCCCGACATCGCGCCCGGAGTCGGCACGACGGTGCCTGGCGGTGCGACCTTCCGCGAAGCGCATCTTGTCATGGAAATGCTTTCCGACAGCGGCCTCGTCTCGTCGCTTGATCTCGTCGAGCTCAATCCGTTCCTCGATGATCGCGGCAAGAGCGCCCGTATACTGGTGGAACTGACGGCAAGCCTCTTCGGCCGCCGCATCTTCGATCGTCCGACACGCGCCGCATAGACAAGCTGAGGGAGAAGCGCCATGAACACTTCGGAAAAACTGATCGCAACGGAACAGCGGCTCGGCGCCCACAACTATAAGCCGCTCGACGTGGTGCTGACGCGTGGCGAAGGCGTGTATGTCTGGGATACCGACGGCAATCGTTATCTCGATTGCCTCTCGGCCTATTCTGCCGTCAATCAGGGCCATTGCCACCCGATGATCCTCGCCGCCATGGTCGAACAGGCGGGCAGGCTGACGCTCACATCCCGCGCCTTCCGCAACGATCAGCTCGCCCATCTCTACGAGGAGCTTGCGGCGCTGACGGGCTCGCACAAGATCCTGCCGATGAATTCCGGCGCTGAAGCGGTGGAGACCGCCATCAAGGCGGTGCGCAAATGGGGTTACGAGGTCAAGGGCGTTCCTGAAGGCAAGGCGGAAATCATCGTCTGCGCCGACAATTTCCATGGCCGCACGCTGAGCATCATCAGTTTCTCCACAGACCCCGACGCCCGCACCAGCTTCGGCCCCTACACGCCGGGCTTCCGCATCATTCCCTTCGGCGACGCCGAGGCATTCGAGGCCGCGATCAACGGCAATACCGTGGCAGCCCTGATCGAGCCGATCCAGGGCGAAGCCGGCGTCATCATCCCGCCGGCCGGTTATTTCACCCGCATCCGCGAGCTCTGCACTGATAACAACGTCACTCTGATCCTCGATGAGATCCAGACCGGCCTCGGCCGTACCGGCAAGCTGCTGGCGGAGGAGCACGAAGGCATAGAGGCCGATGTGACGCTGATCGGCAAGGCGCTTTCCGGGGGCTTCTATCCCGTATCCGCCGTCCTTTCCAATTCCGAGGTGCTGGGCGTGCTGAAGCCTGGCCAGCACGGCTCGACCTTCGGCGGCAATCCGCTCGCCTGCGCGGTGGCGCGCACGGCCCTCAAGGTGCTCGTGGAGGAAGGCATGATCGAGAACGCCGCCGCGATGGGCGATTATTTCCTCGAAGGCTTGAGGTCGATCCGCTCCAACATTGTCAGAGATGTACGTGGCCGTGGCCTGATGATGGCGATCGAGCTGGAGCCCGAAGCCGGCGGCGCGCGGCAATATTGCCATGCGCTGAAGGAGCGCGGCCTTCTCGCCAAGGACACCCATGACCACACGATCCGCCTCGCTCCGCCACTTGTTATAACGAGGGAGCAGGTCGATTGGGCCGTCTCGCAGATCGAAATGACGATCGGCTGAAGTAGAGCGAGGCGGAAAGCTTCACACTCCCGTTCCCGATTTAGATTTGGGCAACACTCTTGCGTTAATGTCGTCGCTAACCGTAACGATGCTTTGAGTGCAAAGTCATCGCGTGGTGTGAAGGCAAAGCTCGTCCGCGCCAATGGTGGCGCACCCGCTTCTGCTTTGGCTTACGACAGTTGGGAAGAATTCTAATGGCCACGATCAATTCCACTAGCTTCAGCGGCGATACGCTCGAGATCATTGCCTTCCGCCTGCATGATCAGGAATTTTGCGTCAAGACCACGACCATTCGCGAAATCCGCGGCTGGGCGCCTTCGACGCCGATCCCGCATTCGCCGGCCGACGTCATCGGCGTCATGAACCTGCGCGGTTCGGTCATCCCGATCATCGATCTCGCCTATAAGCTCGGCATGAAGAGCACAGTCGCCAACGAACGCAGCGCCATTGTGGTCGCCGAAGTTCATAGCATGGTCATCGGCATGCTCGTGGACCGCGTCTCGGATATTCTCACCATCTCATCCAGCCAGGTTCAGCCGGTGCCAGAGGTGACGGCCTCCTTCGACCGCGCGTTCTGCGAAGGCATCATCGCCTCCGAAAACGGCATGATCTGCTTCCTGAACCTCGCCAAGATGTTCAAGGAAAATGAGACGGATGAACTGGCTGCCTGATCTGCCGGAACAATTGGATATCGGAAAACCGCCGCTTTCGGCGGTTTTTTATTGCCGCCGACTTTCTTGGAGCGCCGCGACCTCGCCATCCCTCAGAACCACTTGTCCGGAAGCGGCCTGACCAGCGCGTTGGCGATGAGACCGGGCGCCGGCATGACGGCAAGGATATACATGGTGCCGGTATAGAGGGCAGTGGCGCGTGCGCAGGCAGTTTGCTGCTGTCTCCCCTCCGGCAGACACCACTTTGAATTACCGGACCCGGTTTGCCTCCGCCTCCGGCTTGCGGATCAGTGGAGCGGCCTGAAGCACGAGAGCATCCAGGCCATTCTCCTCTTTCTCGAGAATTTCAAACAACTGCCGCCGCATGCGCGGCTCCCAGAATTTGTTGATGTGCGTGGCGACGCCTTGCGCGGCCTCGTCTTGCGGCTGGCTTTTGAAAAAGGTGGCGATCTGGTTTGCCATATAGACAAGCTTGGTTTTGGTATCATGCGACATCGGCGATGCTTCCGGGCGAGATGCGGTGCGGGTGTGTGAAAATCTCGAAATCTTCGCCGCGCACCAGCGCGACGAGCGTCATGCCGGCCGCTTCGGCCGTGCGGATGGCAAGGGCCGTCGGCGCTGAAATGGCAATGAGCGCTGGGCTGCCGAGGATCGCCGCCTTCTGCACCATTTCGACCGACAGCCGGCTGGTGACGACGACCGCGCCGTTTCCGCCGCTTTCGCCGGCGCGAATGACGGCCCCGCAGAGTTTGTCCAGCGCGTTGTGGCGGCCGACATCTTCGCGAACCGCGATCAGCCCGCGGCCGGGAAGGTAGAATCCAGCGCCATGTACGGCCCGCGTTTCACGATGCAGCGGCTGCGCCTCGTTCAGAAATGATACGGCGCGAACGATATCAGCATGAGACAGCGTCAACAGCGATGTCGAGACATCGGGCACCGGCCGCACCGCCTGTTCGATCGATTCGATGCCGCAGAGCCCACAGCCGACTGGTCCGGCCATGCTGCGGCGGCGCGCCCGCAGCCGATCGGCGACGTCGTCGGTAAGGCTGACCTGCACGTCGATGCCCTGCCCCCCCTCGATGATCTCGACGGCGGATATCTCCGCCGGCTTGGCGATAATCCCTTCCGTCAGGCTAAAGCCGACGGCGAAATCCTCAAGATCCGCCGGTGTCGCCATCATCACCGCATGCGAACTGCCGCCATAGGAAAAGGCGATCGGCACTTCCTCGGGCACGATGCGCGAACCGCTGTGCATGACGCCGTTGCGGCGGGCGGTTTCGGGAGCACGCGCCGTGGTGGCGAAAGTCATCACAGACGCCTCCTCTTCTCCCCGAGGAAAGAAGGGAGGATCTCGCCGATAACGCCAAATCGCCCCGGCATCGTCACTCCGCCGCTTCGAGCTTGCCGGCGATGCGGCGCGATTGCCGTGCCTGCTCGTCATATTCGAGCTGCCACTCGCTCGGTCCGTTCGACGGCGAGACCTGCACCGCTGTCACCTTATATTCCGGGCAGTTGGTCGCCCAATCGGAAAAGTCGGTGGTGATGACGTTGGCTTGCGTATTGGGATGATGGAAGGTCGTATAGACGACACCGGGCGCGACACGATCGGTGATCAACGCCCGGAGCGTGGTGTCGCCGGAGCGGCTGGCGAGCTTGATCCAATCGCCATCGCGGACGCCGCGCTGTTCGGCATCGTGCGGGTGGATCTCCAGCCGGTCTTCCGCGTGCCAGACGACGTTCTCCGTCCGGCGTGTCTGCGCTCCGACATTATACTGGCTGAGGATGCGGCCCGTGGTGAGCAGCAGCGGGAAGCGCGGGCCGGTGCGCTCGTCCGTCGCCACATATTCAGTGCGGATGAACTTGCCCTTACCGCGCACGAAACCGTTGACATGCATGATCGGCGAACCGAGCGGGTTCTTCTCGTTGCAGGGCCACTGCACCGAGCCCATCTTGTCGAGGTAATCGTAGGACACAAGCGCGAAACTCGGCGTCGTCGCGGCAATCTCGTCCATGATCTCGGACGGATGGGCATAATTCCAGTCGAGCCCCATGGTCTGGGCAAGCTTCTGCGTCACCTCCCAATCGCCATAACCGTTGCGCGGCGTCATTACCTTGCGCACGCGGTTGATGCGTCGCTCGGCATTGGTGAATGTGCCGTCCTTCTCGAGGAAGGTCGAACCGGGCAGGAAGACATGTGCGTAGTTGGCGGTTTCGTTGAGGAACAGGTCCTGCACGACGACGCATTCCATTGCCGCAAGGCCTGCCGCGACATGTTTCGTGTCGGGATCGGATTGGAGAATGTCCTCGCCCTGGACGTAAAGGCCTTTGAAGGAGCCGTCGACCGCCGCATCGAGCATATTCGGAATGCGCAGGCCCGGCTCGTCGCTGAGCTTCACACCCCAGAGCTTTTCGAAGATGTCGCGCGTGGCATCGTCGGAAATATGCCGGTAGCCGGGCAGCTCGTGCGGGAAGGAACCCATATCGCAGGAGCCCTGCACATTGTTCTGGCCGCGCAGCGGGTTCACGCCGACGCCGGGACGGCCAATATTACCGGTCGCCATCGCCAGATTGGCAATCGCGATGACCGTCGTCGAACCCTGGCTGTGTTCGGTGACACCGAGGCCGTAATAGATCGCACCATTGCCGCCCTTGGCATAGAGCCTTGCCGCACCGCGCAGATCCGCCGCCGGCACGCCGGTGAAAACCTCCGTCGCTTCGGGACTATGCTGCGGTTCGGCGACGAAGGCCGCCCAGTCCTCGAATTCCGACCAGTCGCAGCGCTCGCGGATGAATGCCTCGTCGTAGAGCCCTTCGGTGACGATCACATGCGCCAACGCCGTCATGACCGCGACATTGGTGCCCGGCTTCAGCGGCAGGTGGTAGGAAGCCTCGACATGCGGCGACCGGACGATATCGGTACGGCGCGGATCGATGACGATGAGCTTCGCCCCCTGGCGCAGCCGCTTCTTCAGCCGCGAGCCGAACACCGGATGGCCATCCGTCGGGTTGGCGCCGATGATGACGACGACATCCGAATGTTCGATGCTGTCGAAATTCTGTGTGCCGGCCGAGGTTCCGAATGTCTGGCCGAGACCGTAGCCAGTCGGGGAATGGCAGACGCGGGCGCAGGTATCGACATTGTTGTTGCCGAAACCGGCGCGGACCAGCTTCTGCACCAGATAGGTTTCCTCATTGGTGCAGCGCGAGGAGGTAATGCCGCCGATCGCGTCGCGCCCATATTGATACTGAATCCGGCGGAACTCCGACGCCACATGCGCGAAGGCCTCGTCCCAGCTCACCTCCCGCCAGGGATCGCTGACCTTTTCGCGGATCATCGGGTTGAGAATGCGGTCCTTGTGTGTGGAATAACCGTAGGCGAAGCGGCCTTTGACGCAGGAATGGCCGCGATTGGCTTGTCCGTCCCTCCACGGCACCATGCGCACCAGCTCCTCCCCGCGCATCTCCGCCTTGAAGGAGCAGCCGACACCGCAATAGGCGCAGGTGGTGACGGCCGAATGCTCCGGCTGGCCGATCTCGATCACCGATTTCTCCGTCAACGTCGCCGTCGGACAGGCCTGGACGCAGGCGCCGCAGGAAACACATTCGGAATCCATGAAATTCTCATGCATGCCGGGTGACACGCGGGAGCCAAAACCACGCCCTTCGATCGTCAGCGCGAAGGTGCCCTGCACTTCCTCGCAGGCGCGCACGCAAAGCGAACAGACAATGCATTTGGAGGGATCATAGGTGAAATATGGATTGGACTCGTCCTTCGGCATCCATTTCAGATTGATGTCGCCGTTGCTGCGCGCCTTGACGTGATTGTCGCCCTCATAGCCGTAGCGTACGTCACGGAGGCCGACAGCACCGGCCATATCCTGCAATTGGCAATCGCCATTGGCAGCGCAGGTGAGACAGTCGAGCGGATGATCGGAAATATAAAGCTCCATCACACCGCGGCGGATATCCTTCAATCGTCCGGTCTGCGTGTGCACCACCATGTTTGCCGCCACCGGCGTCGTACAGGAGGCCGGCGTGCCGGCGCGGCCCTCGATCTCGACAAGACAGAGCCGGCAGGAGCCGAAGGCATCAACCATGTCGGTGGCGCAGAGCTTCGGCACCTCGATGCCGGCTTCCATTGAGGCGCGCATGATGGAGGTGCCCTCCGGCACGCTGATCTGCTGCCCGTCAATGGTGAGCGTCACCATGGTTTCGGATTTCGAAGCGGGAGTGCCGTAGTCGATTTCATGGATGAGAGACATGGATTGCACCTCCGCTAGATTTCAGTATCGGGCGCCTTGAGGCATGCCGCTCATCCGCCTGCCGGTTCCTTCTCCCCGCAAGCGGGGCGAAGGGGTATGCCGCACCACCTTCACTCGATACGCGCCCTCGTGGCACGTCCCCTCTCCCCGCAGGCGGGGAGAGGGTTAGGGTGAGGGGCAACTTCGAATAAAAAACCATTACTCAGCCGCCTCCACGACCGGTGCCGGCGAAAAATCTTCCGGGAAATGCGTCATGGCGCTCATCACGGGATAGGGCGTGAAGCCGCCAAGCGCACAGAGCGACCCGAATTTCATGGTATTGCAGAGATCGCCAAGCAGTACCCGGTTCTTCTCCGGCTCGATGCCGCCCGCGATCTTGTCGACCGTCTCGACGCCGCGCGTCGAACCGATGCGGCAGGGCGTGCATTTGCCGCAGCTTTCGACGGCACAGAATTCCATGGCGAAACGCGCCTGCTTCAGCATGTCGGCCGTGTCGTCGAAGACGACGATGCCGGCGTGGCCGATCAGCCCATCCTTGGCGGCGAAGGCCTCGTAGTCGAAAGGCGTATCGAACAGCGCCCGCGGGAAATAGGCGCCGAGCGGCCCGCCTACCTGAACCGCCTTGACCGGCCGGCCGGTCCTCGTGCCGCCGCCGATCCTGTCGACGATATCGCCGAGCGAAAGACCGAAAGCGGTCTCATAAAGCCCGCCATATCTGACATTGCCGGCGATCTGCAGCGGAATGGTGCCGCGCGAGCGGCCCATGCCGAAATCGCGGTAGAAGGCGGCACCCTTCTCCATGATCACAGGCACTGAGGCCAGTGAAATCACATTGTTGATGACGGTCGGACAGTCGAACAGGCCCTTATGCGCCGGCAGCGGCGGCTTGGCGCGCACGATGCCGCGCTTGCCTTCGAGACTGTTCAAGAGAGCCGTTTCTTCACCGCAGACATAGGCGCCGGCGCCGGTGCGCACCTCGATATCGAAGGCGCGGCCCGAGCCAAGCACCGATGGGCCGAGAATGCCGCCCTGTCTGGCAATGCCGATGGCCTCGCTCATCATGGCGATCGCATGCGGATATTCCGAACGGGTGTAGACGAACCCCTTCGTGGCGCCGGTCGCAAGCCCCGCAATCGCCATGCCCTCGATCAAGACGAAGGGATCGCCTTCCATGATCATCCTGTCGGCAAAGGTGCCGCTATCGCCCTCGTCGGCGTTGCAGACGATATATTTGCGTTCGCCGCTGGCATCGAGAACGGTCTTCCACTTGATGCCGGTGGGAAAACCGGCGCCGCCGCGTCCGCGCAGGCCGGAATCCGTGACTTCCTTGACGATTTCGGCAGGCGTCATCGAAACGGCGCGGCGAAGGCCGGCAAGGCCGCCATGCGCCTCATAATCGCCGAGCGAAAGCGGGTCGGTGATGCCACAGCGGGCGAAGGTCAGGCGGGTCTGTTCCTTCAGGAACGGGAGGTCTTCAACCTCCCCGAGACAGAGCGGATGGCCGCTCCCGTTCAGCATTCCGGCGTCGAACAGAGCAGGCACATCCTTTGCCTTCACCGGCCCGTAGCCGATGCGCTTGCCGGCGGCCTCGACTTCGACCAGCGGTTCCAGCCAGAACATTCCGCGCGAGCCGTTGCGCACGATCTCTGCATCGAAGCCGCGGGCGGCGATCTCCTGGGCAATCGCCTTTGCCACCTTTTCGGCCCCGAGCGCCAGCGCAGCGGCATCGCGCGGAACATAAATCTTGACTGTCATCGACGTGCCTCCGCAACGAGTTCCGCCGCCATCTGATCGTCTACGCGGCCATAAACCTCGCCGTCGAGCATCGCCGACGGGGCGCAGGCACAAAGGCCGAGACAGTAGACCGGCTCCAGCGTCACGGCGCCGTCGAGCGTCGTCTGATGAAAATCGATCCCGAGCAGCGCCTTGACGCGATCAGCCAACGCGTCGCCGCCCGTCGACTGGCAGGCCTCGGCGCGACAGAGCTTCAGCACATGGCGGCCGGCGGGATGGTCGCGATAATCGTGGTAGAATGTCATCACCCCGTGCACTTCGGCGCGCGAGAGGTTCAGTTCCTCCGCAATCACAGGCAGGGCTTCCTGCGGCACATAACCGAATTCTCGCTGAACCTCGTGCAGAATGGGAAGCAGCGGTCCTTCAAGGAAGCGAAGGTCGGCGGCGATGGTCCGCGTACGCGCTGCGATATCGCCTTGGGCGATATGAATGGTCATCAGGCAGCCCTCCCGGCGGCTCGCTCGTTTCGGGATGGCAGGCCTCCCCAGCCGAGCGCCATCGTGCAGACAACATCTCAGGGAAGCCGACGACGATCAATAAAGCTATCTCGTGGATTGATAGGTTTTTTCTATCAGAGTTCCTCGTCCCGCACGAGCACTCTCGCTTCGTGGAGCAGGGCCGAAACGAGCGGGGTGAAGGGCTCCCGATAGGGTGCGACGAGGCCAACCAGATGGTGGGCTTCCGGTTCTACAATCGGAATCATCCGGATCTCCACCGGAAAACCAAAGGATTTGGCCACATTGCGCGGCATGATGCTCGCCCAGCGTCCGGTCCTGACATGCGAGAACAGCACGATCATCGAATTGGATTCGAGCGTCGGATGCACAGTGGCGCCGGCTTCCGTCAGATGCCGGTTGATGATGCGACGGTTCTGCATGTCGGCGGTCAATAGACAAAGCCGAAGATCGCCGACCTCCTTCCAGGTCACATTGTCGCGATCGGACAGCGGGCTGCCTGCAGCCGTGATCAGATGATAGCGCTCGGCATAGAGCGGAACACTGGTGACCCGGCCGAGCGGCTCGTTTTCGAGATAGGTGATGCCGGCGTCGATTTCGAGATTTTCGAGCATGCTCAGCACCTGCAGCGAGTTCCGCGAGACGATCGAGAAGGTCACTCCCGGATGTCGTTCCTGAAAGGGCGTGGTGATGCGCGAAAGCATGGCGAGCGCCGTCGGAATGGCGGCAAGGCGAATATGGCCGGAAAGTCCGCGGCGGGCCGCGCGCATCTCCTCGCGCATGGTGCGGGCATCGCCGACGATGCGCCGGGCCCATTCCAGGACGCGCTGGCCCTCCGGCGTCAGCCCCTGAAAGCGCGAGCCGCGCTGCACCAGCATGACACCAAGCTGATCCTCGAGCTGCCGGATCGCGGCTGAAAGCGTCGGCTGGGAAACCCCGCACTCCTCCGCGGCGCGGCCGAAATGCTTTTCGTTGGCAAGGGCGATGAAAAATTCCAGCTTGTCGATCATCCGGTCTCCCGATCCGGCGCGAAATCATCCGGATCAGCTATCTTCGACGCAGCAACCGTGCTCCGCAAGGGCGGGTACTAATTGTTTTCAGCAGCCGGAAAAAGATCGAACAGCGATTCAAGGAAGGCAAGCACGTTTGTATTGCCGATACGGTAATAGACCAGCCTGCCCTGACGGCGCGTATTGACGAGACCTTCGAGCCTCAAACGCGCGAGCTGCTGCGAGACCATTGCCTGCTGAATGCCGAGGATGTTTTCGATTTCACTCACCGTCCGCTCCTCGGTCGCGAGTATGCAAAGAATCAGAAGTCGAGTCTGGTGCGCCAGCGCCTTCAGCAGATCGCTCGCCTCACGAGCGTTTCCAGCGAGTTTGTGCAGTTCCTGACCGGACATTCCCGGCTCGGGCTTGGGCAATGGCATTCGACATCTCGGAAGGGAAGCAAAAAGGCAGATCAGCACAATAGCATATTCGCACACACGAATTTGCCAAAAGTGATGAAATGTCAAAAAAGGTCTAACTAAATCAGCAGATAAGCTGGCCGCCATTGATCTCGAGGACCTGGCCGGTAATGTATCCGGAGAGCGAGGGCGCCGCCAGAAACAGATAGGCGGGAGCGCAATCCTCCGCTGTGCCCAGCCGCTGCAGGGGAATAGACTTTCTCGTCTGCTCCAGTTTTTCGCGGGAGGAATAGCGCTCGTGGAAATCCGTCTCGATCGTTCCGGGGGAGACACAATTGACGCGGATGCCATCCGGCGCGAGCTCGCGGGCAAGCGCCTTGGAATAGGTCGAAACGAAGGCTTTCGAGGCAGAATAAATCGAAGAACCGGGACTGCCGCCGGTCAGCGCGGAAATTGAAACGGTGTTGACGATGGCAGCGCCTTCCGCCGCCTTCAATGCCGGCAGCAACGCACGCGTCAGCGCCACCACCGACGTCTGGTTCAAACGCACGATCGCCTCATAATCTGCGTCAGTCAGTGTGGCAGCTGGAAAACGGCCGAGCATAGTGCCGGCGTTGTTGACGAGCACATGCACCTTGTCGAAAAAGGTAAGCGCATTTTCGGCAAATTGCGCAGCGCCGCCAGCGGCAGTGAAATCGGCGTGCAGCAACAGCGCCCGTCTTTCGGATTCAGCCGTCAGCAGAAAATCCGGCAGATCGCGCCCCGGTTTGCGTCCAGTATGGACGATCACCTTCGCGCCGCAGTCCAGGAACTGCCGGGCCACTTCGAGACCGATGCCCCGCCCGGCGCCGGTTACGATGACATTGCGATTTTCGAATAGTCTCGGGTGGAACACGAAGCTGTCCTCCTCGCGGACAATGCCGCCTGTTGCGCCATTCGCCCTTAACATATGAGCGCGCGGGCCGAAAGAAAGGCAGGCATCATCTTTCCGCCAGAGGCTGGCGCTCTTCCCTGAAAGTTCATAGTTCGATTTCGATCTCCAGCAGCCGTGCGCCTGGCCCTTCCTCGCCGAGCTGATCGAAGGGATTGCGCAACGGACAGCTTTCGATCGACAGGCAACCGCAGCCGATGCAGCCGGTCAGACGGTCTCGCAGCAGGCTCAGCCGTCTGATTCGCGTGTCGAGTTCATCCTTCCAGCGCGCCGACAGCGTCTGCCAGTCGGCAATCGTCGGCGTACGCCCCTGCGGCAGGGAGGCAAATGCCGTCTGGATTTCCGAAAGCGGAATGCCGGCACGTTGCGCCACCTTGATGATGCCGAGCCGGCGAAGGACATCGCGTCCGTAGCGCCGCTGGTTGCCGCGCGTGCGGATACTCGAGATCAGCCCCTTGGCCTCATAGAAATGTAGCGCCGAGACGGCAAGACCACTGCGTTGCGCCACTTCGCCGACCGTCAGAAGCCTGCCGAGCGGCGTTGCAGAAATCCTATTCATCGCCTATTGACCTCAATATTAGTTGAGGTTTTATAACCGCTGCTTCCCCGGCCGTAAAGCACGAGGCGCAGGAAGGAGCGTCAGTGAGATCATCCGGTCGATACAAGCTGAAATGATGGCGTCGGCGCTTGCCCGGCCCGCGCCGATCGCCCTGCCGATATTGCCGCCTGAAAGACAAGCGCTCGGGGTCCGTTCCCGGCAGGTACGGAACCTCGGAAAACACCCGGACAGGACCTCCGTCCGGGTGTTTTTTATCTGCGCCCCATCCGACCGGGCGGACGGGTTTGCAATTTTGCGGTTGCGGCAAGAAAACCCCGATGATAGTTTTCGCCGAAATAACAGGGGAGCTCCGTGTCGCCGGGGCTGAGATGTGAGGCGCAAGCCTCCGGACCCTTCTAAGCTGATCTGGGTAATGCCAGCGGAGCGAGGTCCAAATGTATTCCGGCGCGCAAGTGTCACTCTACCGGACGTCCGGCAATTCCGTCGGCATCCCTATCGATGCCCTCAAGGCAACCGCCCCAAATCGCGGCAGGCTGCGCATCGACACCGATGCCCTCGACAGGTTTGCGCGAACAGCCCGGCGAAAGCCTGAAACCGAACGCCGATGACATCGCCACGACCATCGGATTCGCGCCTTGCGACGCTCTATCTCGCCGTGTACCGGGCAATGCCCGCCTTGCTCGCAGGCTTTGCTTTTCTGGTGGCATGGGAACTCTATGTCGATCTTTCCGGTATCAAACCGTCCATTCTGCCGGCGCCTTCGCGTATCCTTGTCCAGGGCTGGCTGAACCGAGAGGCGCTGATAGCAAACACCTGGCCGACGCTCGGAGCGACACTCGGTGGTTTCGCCCTGTCGCTCGCCTTCGCCTTCGTCTCCTCGATCCTGATGGATTTCATGCCCTTCATGCGCCGGGCAATGCTGCCGATCTTCATCGCCAGCCAGACTTTGCCGCTGGTGGCGATCGCGCCTCTCGTCGTCCTCTGGTTCGGTTTCGGCCTTTTGCCGAAGATATTGCTGGTGGCGCTCGTCACCTTCTTTCCGCTGCTTGTTGCCCTGCTTCAGGGCTATGAGGCGACCGATCGCGACATTGCCGAGCTCTTGAATTCGATGAAAGCGAGCCGCTGGCGCATTTTTCGCCTGGCGCGGTTTCCCTCGTCCCTGCCCTATTTCTTCGCCGGCCTCCGAATCTCGATCACCTATGCCGTCGTCGGCGCGATCTTTGCCGAATATGCCGGCGCTGCAAGCGGCCTCGGCATCTATATCCTCAACGCCAAGAACAATTTCCGTCCCGATCTCGTGCTCGCCGCCGTGATCGTCAGCGCTCTGTTGACGCTCTGCCTCTTCGCGCTGACGCTGGTTATCCAGCGTTTCGTCATGCCCTGGCAGCCATCCCAGGAGCGGCGCCGATGACCGGTCAGATGCTTGAGCTGCGCAACATCTCGAAGTCCTTCGACGGCATGAAGGTTCTAGACGACATTTCGCTCGCCGTCGCAGACGGCGAGTTCGTCTCGATCGTCGGCCCATCCGGCTCCGGAAAATCGACCGTGCTGAGACTGCTGACACAGGCGCTGCGACCCGATTCCGGCGCCATGCTTTTCAACGGTGCAGCGCTGGAACAGACGCCGCATTCCTTTGCCTTCATGCCGCAACGCGATGCGCTGATGCCCTGGCGCCGGATCATCGATAATGCCGCGCTCGGCCTGGAAGTGAAGGGCATGGCTCGCCGGGCTGCCCGCGCCGCTGTCGCGCCCCTCTTCGAGCGGTTCGGCCTTGCCGGCTTCGAACATCACTACCCCGCCGCTCTTTCCGGCGGCATGCGCCAACGTGCTGCGCTGCTGCGCACCGTCATCCAGGAGCAGGACATGCTGCTGCTCGACGAGCCCTTCGGCGCGCTCGATGCGCTAACCCGCACGCAGATCCAGGAGTGGCTGCAAGGCATGTGGACCGAACATCGCTGGACGGCGCTGCTGATCACCCACGATGTTCGCGAGGCCGTTTTCCTCTCCGACCGGATCTACGTGCTGTCTGCCCGTCCGGCGCGTGTCATCCGCGAATTCCGCGTTCCCCTGCCCCGCCCGAGAAGCATTGCCGATCTCGGTTCGCCGGCGGCCCAGGCGATCGAGACCGAAATCCTGCAAACCCTGCTTCATCCGCTAGAACAGGATGGTTTTAGGCCGGTCGGCCCAAAATCTGAATCCTGTTCCAATTTAAAGAGTTAGAGTCTGATGTCGTTCGAAAACCGGACTTTTCGGCGTCATGCTCTAAAGACCTGAGGAGGTCACCATGCCGCTTCTCACCCGCCGCCAGACGATGCTCGCCGCCATCGCGACAAGCCTCGCCGGCCGCGTCGCCTTCGCTCAATCGGCGCCCGCAAAGGTTCGTATCGCGCTCGACTGGACGCCCAACACCAACCACATCGGCATCTACGTCGCCAAGGCGAAGGGCTTCTACACGGCCGCCGGCCTCGATGTCGAAATTCTACCCTTTACCGACACGAGTGCCGGCACGCTGGTATCAAACGGGGTCGCCGATTTCGGCATCAGTAGCGAGATCGAGGCCCTGACGCAGCGTGCTGGCGGCGGTGACGTGAAGATGGTCTACGGCGTCGTCCAGACGGAAACCGCACGCCTGATCTTCAAGGGCGGGCGGGACGACATCAAGAGCCCTAGAGATCTCGATGGAAAGACCTATGGAGGCTTCGGCGGCACTTGGGAAAGCGCGCTGGTCTCGGCGATGATCCGCAATGACGGCGGCAAGGGCGACGTCAAGACCGTCACCCTCGGCACCTCCGCCTATGAGGCGCTGGACAATGGCTCGATTGACTTCACGCTGGAGATCTACACCTGGGAGGGCATCGCCGCTGAGTTGGAGAATCGGAAGATCAGCCGCTTCCACTATTCCGATTACGGCATTCCCGACGAGCAGACGACAGTCATCGTTTCCAGTGACGCCTATCTCTCTGCCAGCCGAGAACACGCGCGCGCCTTCATCCAGGCCACACGTCAAGGCTATGTCCACTCCATCGATCATCCCGACGAAGCCTGCGACCTGCTGATATCAGGAAGTAACGGTGCGCTGATGAACACGGAACTGGTAAGAGCATCTCAGAAGGCGTTGATCGAAGGTCATTTCCTGAGATCCGAAGCCGGCGTGATCGGCACGCTTGATCCGGCAAAGGCCGATGCCATCGGCGCTTTCCTGGTCGAGAACGGCATTCTCGTCGATGCGAATGGCGTCGTGCTCAAGGAGAAGCCGGACTTTTCCACCTATTACACCAACGAACTCCTCGGCTGAGCCCGCCCGGGGCCTTGCCGAGGCGGTCTTCCCAGGCAATGCTTTGCGCCCGGGCGGTTTGAGCCGAATCGGGCAGGGCGGGGAACGACATGCGAGCACAGGACAGACTGGCCGGAGCCGACTTTCTGCGCGCAATGGCCTGCTTGTTGGTGCTCGCGCACCATCTCGCGCTCCGGCTGGATATGCGCAGAATTCCGGAAGAATTTGCGGCAACGGCAAACGTCCTCCGCTTCGGCAATTTCGGCGTCGCCATCTTCTTTGTGCTCAGCGGCTTTCTGCTTGCCCGCCCCTTCTGGCACGCTCTCGACGCCGGCGGCGCCATGCCCACCCTTGGGCACTACGCCATCCGCAGGTTGGCGCGCATCGCTCCGGGCTTCTGGGTCGCCACCAGCGTCAGCTTCGTCCTTAGCCTGACGCTGCTTGCCCTGCCGCTGACGCCGGAACTCGTCGTCCGCTATATTTCGGGACTGTTGTTCATGAGCCAGTGGCATTGGCGCACGTTTTTTCCCGTCGAAGCCGATGGGCCGCTCTGGTCCATTCCCTTCGAGGTCACCAGCTATGTGCTCCTCCCGGTCGGCTTTTTCGTGCTGTTTCGCTTGCCGCTGCTGCGGCAACGTCCGTTCTTCGCCCGCGCCGCCTGGCTCTGCGTCATTGCCGTGGTCCTTCTTGCCCATCTGATGATCCTGAGGCTCTTTGCGCTCGATGATATCGGGCGCGGCTGGGCATATGGCCTTCAGGGTGGAGCGAAGGAATGGATGCCCAACTATAATCCGATCGGCTTCTTTGCTGTCTTCGCACTCGGCGCGCTTGCCGCCGGCATCGAAGTGATGTTGCCCGCAAGACGATCTCCCTGGTTCGACGCCGCGGCACTCCTCGCCGTCGCGGTTGCCGCTTACCGCCTCCTCATATCCCCAGGCGGCTCGGCCGAAGGTTACGGTTGGCTTCACATCCCCTATGGATTTCCGGTCTTCCCACTGGCCGTTGCAACAGCGCTCGTTTCACTCAGCCATTCGCAGCGTCTGGGCAGACTGCTTGATAACGCTCCCGTCCGCTACATCGCCAAGATCTCCTTCGGCATTTACATCTGGCAGGAGATCATCCTGACATTGATCCAGAGACTGGACCCCGGCTCGTTCGGCGCCTCCTCCGAGAATGTGGTCACCGGTTGGATGCAATCCTGCACACTGACAGCGGCGCTCGTTTTTCTGGTGGCAAGCCTCAGTTATTATCTGTTGGAACGACCGGTAATCGATTTTGGCAATCGTCTGACATCGCGCCGCCTCATCGGGCTACTCCTTTAGAAGTATAATTTCGAACGCCGCTCAACTAGAGGCATTAAGGTTAACGCGAAATACTCCCATTTTTGGCGTCTTTATGCTTACCGATTTCTTATTTATAACGATGACAAACCATACGTAAGCATGTATCTGTCTCCCCGCTGTTCAGTATCGCATCTAAACTTCTGGGCATTGAGTAATGTATGCTTTTACTTCGAAGATAAGTTCACGCTTCGATTCGTCTCAGCGTCAGAACAAAATCCGGACCCTGGTTGTAGCGAACTCCAACATTCGCCAGCCGGACAGCTTTTCCGGTGTCGAAGGGAGGGCGGCTCTGCGATTGGCCGTAAAGCGGCTGATTGATATCGTCATCTCGGCCAGCGCTCTGCTCGTACTGGCGCCGCTTTTCCTGGCAATCGCTCTTTTCATCAAACTCGACGATGGAGGCCCCGTATTCTTCCGCCAGATCCGTTGGGGCCTGAACGGGCGGAAGATCACCGTCTTCAAGTTCCGCTCGATGCACATCGAAGCTTGCGATCCCAGCGGCATTCAGCAGACCGTCAAGGGCGACAGCCGGGTGACAGGCTTCGGCGCTATGCTCCGCAGGACCAACATTGACGAGCTGCCGCAGCTTCTGAACGTCCTCAGGGGCGACATGTCCCTGGTCGGTCCGCGCTGCCATGCCATCAACATGCGCGCAGCCGGCCGGCTCTACGAAGAATTGGTCCCGAACTACCACCACCGCCACGTCATGCGCCCCGGCATCACCGGCCTCGCGCAGACACGCGGTTGGCGCGGGCCGACCGCACGGCCGCTGCAAGCCCGGGCCCGGATCGCCTGCGATATCTATTATGTCAGGCATTTCAGTCTGCTGCTCGACCTGAAAATCTTGTTCAAGACGCTGGTCATCGAGCTGCGCGGCGGCACCGGCTTCTAGAGCAATTCCAGGAAAAGTATGGGACGTTTTTCCGTTCGGAATTGCGTAAAATAAAATCTTAGGGCGATTCTGCGCTTCGGTGAAAACCTGAACCGCTCTCGAACCCTCCTGGTTGGTCCATAGCGTCGCACGCGCAAAAGTGCGACACTGCAAAAACGACATCAGCCAAACGAAGCGCTAAAGCGTGAGAAGCAAGTCAGCAACGCGAGTATCAAGGGCCGTAGCGCCTTTGCGCGCCCTGAAGACGCGCGGCGCTGCAAATGTGGCCTCTCGGTCATGAGCCCGACAAAAGCGGTTTTGAACGCCCGCTCTTTTTCAAATCTTTGATGAGGCGCTTCGAACTCGCTCGCAGAAATAAAAAAGCGGCCTCGCGGGCCGCCTTTCATCGAAGCTGTCGATTGGTCAATCCTGCTGGACGATGCCGCTAAGATGCGTCAGTTCCATGATGAAATGCTCGAGCTTCGACTTGTGCTCGTGCAACTCGGCATGTTCGAGTTCCTTGCGGGCTGCCTCGATGCGACGGGTCAGTTCGTCCTTATGGAGTTCCTCGACTGGAACGGCGGACTCTGCCAGCAACGTGCAGCCGGTCGGCAGAATGTCGGCAAAGCCGCCGAACACGACATAGTCCTGCTTCTTCCCAGAAGCTGAACGCACGCTCACGACACCCGGCTTGACCGTCGTCATCGTCGGCGCATGGTGCGCCATCACGGTCATCTCGCCCTCAGTCGCGGGAATGACGACCTCGGTCACCATCTCCGACAGCAGCAGACGCTCCGGCGAAACGAGCTCAAAGTTGAAATTGTCAGCCATCAGTGACTTACCTTCTCGGCTATGGCTTTTGCATCTTGCAATTTGGTCCCGCAGAACGGGCAGTGCAGTATCGCCTGGTCGAGATATCCGAGACCTTCTTCGGTCTGGACCAGTCCCACGACCATCATGATCACGCCGTTATCGGCACGGTAGATGGTCGGCGCGGCTGGCTCTGGGAGTTCCGCTACGACCCCTTTTAGCGAGTCGCAGCAGAATATCTCGTCCTTAGCGTCGCTCATCAAGCAGCAGCGAGCTTCTTGGCCTTTTCGATGGCTTCGTCGATTGAACCGACCATGTAGAAGGCAGCTTCCGGCAGATTGTCGTATTCGCCGTTGACGAGGCCCTTGAAGCCCTTGATCGTGTCTTCCAGAGCAACCAGCTTGCCCGGCGAACCGGTGAAGACTTCTGCGACGAAGAACGGCTGCGACAGGAAGCGTTCGATCTTGCGGGCGCGGGCGACGGCAAGCTTGTCTTCTTCCGACAGCTCGTCCATGCCGAGGATGGCGATGATGTCCTGCAGGGCCTTGTAGCGCTGCAGCGTCGACTGAACCTTACGAGCGACCTCGTAGTGCTCTTCGCCGACGACCATCGGGTCGAGCATGCGCGAGGTGGAGTCGAGCGGGTCGACGGCCGGGTAGATACCCTTTTCAGCGATCGAGCGCGACAGAACGGTCGTTGCGTCCAAGTGGGCGAACGAGGTTGCCGGTGCCGGGTCGGTCAAGTCGTCGGCCGGAACATAAATGGCCTGAACCGAGGTGATCGAGCCGGTCGTCGTCGTGGTGATGCGTTCCTGCATCGAGCCCATGTCGGTCGCGAGCGTCGGCTGATAACCCACGGCCGAAGGAATACGGCCGAGCAGAGCCGACACTTCCGAGCCTGCCTGCGTGAAGCGGAAGATGTTGTCGACGAAGAACAGAACGTCCTGGCCCTGGTCGCGGAAGTGTTCTGCAACCGTCAGACCCGTCAGAGCGACGCGAGCGCGGGCGCCCGGCGGTTCGTTCATCTGACCGTAAACGAGCGCAGCCTTGGAGCCTTCGCCACCACCATGCTTGTTGACGCCCGATTCGATCATTTCATGGTAGAGGTCGTTGCCTTCGCGGGTACGCTCACCCACGCCTGCGAAGACCGAGTAACCACCGTGCGCCTTGGCGACGTTGTTGATCAGCTCCATGATGAGAACGGTCTTGCCGACGCCGGCGCCGCCGAACAGGCCGATCTTGCCGCCCTTTGCGTAAGGAGCGAGAAGGTCGACGACCTTGATGCCGGTGACGAGGATCTGCGCTTCCGTGGACTGCTCGACGTAAGCCGGAGCGTCCTGGTGGATGGCGCGCCTGTGAGCGGTGGTCAGCGGGCCTGCTTCATCGACCGGCTCGCCGATGACGTTCATGATACGGCCGAGCGTTTCGTCGCCGACGGGAACCGAGATCGGAGCGCCGGTATCGACGACCTGCTGGCCGCGAACGAGACCTTCGCTCGAGTCCATGGCGATGGTGCGGACTTCGTTTTCGCCCAGATGCTGAGCGACTTCGAGAACCAGGCGGACGCCGTTGTTGTCGGTTTCAAGCGCGTTCAAAATCGCCGGCAGTTCGCCTTCGAAAGCAACGTCGACGACGGCGCCGATAACCTGGGTGACTTTGCCGACAGAGCGGGTAGCTGCCTCAGCCATATTCTTACCCTCTTTCCCTAACTCAGAGCGCTTCCGCGCCCGAAATGATTTCAATCAATTCCTTGGTGATCTGAGCCTGACGCTGACGGTTGTAGCTCAGCGTCAGCTTGTTGATCATCTCACCGGCATTGCGCGTCGCATTGTCCATCGCGCTCATCTTGGCGCCCATCTCGCCCGCGACGTTCTCAAGGAGAGCACGGAAGATCTGGACGGAGATATTGCGCGGGATCAGGTCGTCGAGGATCGACGCCGGATCCGGCTCGTATTCATAGACGGCGCTTGCATGTTCTGCATCCTGGGCGACGGCTTCGGGAGCCTTGGCCGGGATGAGCTGCTGGGCGGTCGGAACCTGTGAGATGACCGACTTGAACTCGGAGTAGAACAGCGTGCAGATGTCGAACTCGCCGGCCTCGTACATCTCGATGACGCGCTTTCCGATCTGGTCGGCATTCTCGAAACCGATCTTCTTGACTTCGCGCAGTTCCTTGCGCTCGATGATCAGCGATGCATATTCACGCCGCAGGATATCGTAGCCCTTCTTGCCGACGGTGAAGATCTTCACCGTCTTGCCCTCGGCAAGCAGCCTGCGGACATGGTCGCGCGCAAAGCGGGCAATCTGCGAGTTGAAACCGCCGCAAAGACCGCGTTCGGCCGTGCAGACCACCAGCAGATGGACCTGGTCCTTGCCGGTGCCGGTCATCAGCGCCGGCGCGCCATCCGCCTCGGTGACGGCCTTGGCAATGTTCGCCAGAACCGCACCCATGCGCTGCGAATAGGGCCGGGCGGCCTCGGCCGCCTCCTGCGCACGCCGAAGCTTCGCCGCGGCGACCATTTTCATCGCCTTGGTGATCTTCTGCGTCGCCTTGACGGAGGCGATCCGGTTTTTCAGATCCTTAAGTGAAGGCATCCGTTATCCGTCCTAACTGGGCCCGATTACTGGAAAGACTTGGCGAAGCTATCGAGAGCAGCGGTGAGCTTGCCCCGAGTATCGTCGCTGATAGCCTTTTCCGTGCGGATCGCGTCGAGGATGGCAGAGCCTTCCGAGCGCAGATAGGACAACAGGCCCTGTTCGAACTTGCCGACCTGAGCGACCGGCAGCTTGTCGAGATAGCCATTGACGCCAGCGAAGATCACGGCGACCTGCTCTTCCGTCTTCAGCGGCGAGAACTGCGGCTGCTTCAGGAGTTCGGTCAGGCGTGCGCCGCGGTTCAAGAGGCGCTGCGTCGCAGCGTCGAGGTCCGAACCGAACTGGGCGAAGGCGGCCATTTCACGATACTGGGCGAGTTCACCCTTGATCGAACCGGCAACCTGCTTCATCGCCTTGATCTGGGCCGAGGAACCGACGCGCGAAACCGACAGGCCGACGTTAACGGCCGGGCGGATACCCTGATAGAATAGGTCGGTTTCAAGGAAGATCTGGCCGTCGGTGATCGAGATCACGTTGGTCGGAATGAAGGCCGAAACGTCGTTGCCCTGCGTTTCGATGACAGGCAGAGCGGTCAGCGAACCGGCGCCCTTGTCGTCGTTCATCTTTGCGGCGCGTTCGAGCAGGCGCGAGTGCAGGTAGAAAACGTCGCCCGGATAAGCTTCGCGGCCCGGCGGGCGGCGCAGCAGCAGCGACATCTGACGGTAAGCGACAGCCTGCTTGGACAGGTCGTCATAGCCGATCAGGGCGTGCTGAGCGTTGTCGCGGAAGTATTCGCCCATTGCGCAACCTGCGAACGGAGCGAGGAACTGCATCGGAGCTGGATCGGAAGCAGTCGCAGCGACGATGATCGAGTACTTCAGGGCGCCGCGCTCTTCGAGAACCTTGACGAACTGGGCAACCGTGGAGCGCTTCTGGCCGACGGCGACGTAGACGCAGTAGAGCTTGTCGTTGTCGGGGCCGTTGTCGTGGATTGGCTTCTGGTTCAGGAAGGTGTCGAGCAGGATGGCAGTCTTGCCGGTCTGGCGGTCGCCGATGACGAGCTCGCGCTGGCCGCGGCCGACGGGGATCAGAGCGTCGATGGCCTTGAGGCCGGTCGACATTGGCTCGTGAACCGACTTGCGCGGAATGATGCCTGGAGCCTTGACGTCAACGCGCGCACGGCGGGTCGCGTTGATCGGGCCCTTGCCGTCGATCGGGTTGCCGAGAGCGTCGACGACGCGGCCGAGCAGCTCCGGACCGACCGGCACGTCGACGATGGCGCCGGTGCGCTTGACGGTGTCCCCTTCCTTGATGTCGCGGTCGGAGCCGAAAATAACGACACCAACGTTGTCGGATTCAAGGTTCAGGGCCATGCCGCGGATGCCGCCGGGAAACTCGACCATTTCACCAGCCTGAACATTGTCCAGACCGTAAACGCGAGCGATACCGTCACCGACGGAGAGAACCTGGCCGACTTCCGAGACTTCTGCCTCTTTGCCGAAATTTTTGATCTGGTCTTTGAGAATTGCGGAAATTTCCGCGGCGCGGATATCCATCAGCCGACCTCTTTCAATGCAAGCTTAAGGGTAGAGAGTTTGGTACGAAGAGACGTATCAATCTGACGGGACCCGACCTTGACGATCAGACCACCAAGAATTGACGGATCAACCGTGACAGCAATTGCCACGTCTTTGCCGGTGACGCCCTTCAGCGCCGCCTTCAATTCATTTTCCTGCTCTGCTGAGAGAGCATGGGCCGAGGTGACCTCGGCAGAAATTTCGCCGCGATGATTGGCGGCGATCAGCCGGAAGGCCTTGATCATGCCGGGCAGAGCGAAGAGGCGTCGGTTGCGCGCCACGACCTTCAGGAAGTTGGCAAAGAAGCCCGAGATGCCGGCCTTTTCACTGATGGCGACGATGGCCTTCAGCTGGTCCTCGGCAGAGAAAACCGGGCTCAGTATGAAGCGCTTCAAATCATCGCTCTCATCCAGCATCGCCTGGAAACGGTCAAGGTCTGCAGTTACGGTAGCGACGGCACCCTCTTCGAGCGCCAGCTCGAAAAGCGACGAGGCATAGCGCTCTGCAACACCAGAAGTAAGCTGGGACGTGTCTGCCACTGGCACAAATTTCCCTGATTTCAATCCAAAATCCGGCTCTCGGCGGGCGCCGAACCTATGATCTTGAATTCGTTTTGATTTCCCCCAGAAATCACAAGAGAAGCCTCTTGCTTCTTCCGAAATTCGGGGTCCGTCTAACATAGGATGTTCGGACTCGCAACACGCGTAACGTCCGAATACGCCTTTCGCATGAATTTCTGTTCGCAAAATTGAGCAAAGGCTTCCGGACAGGCCGCGAAGGCGGCCCGCCAGCGGTGAAATTCACGTTTGAATGAAGCCGAAAACATAAAGCAGCGGTAACGCAGCAAGCACGACTTGCACAACCAGAAGTAAATAGTTGACCAGATTGCTCCCCTTATCGGACAGGATCGATATGATCCGCGCAAAGGCAGCCATGCTGAAGGAGGCGCCGAGCGCCATGTAGATCCAGTCCTGCGCAAGCAGGATCGCCGAAAGCCCGAAGCCGAGATAGAAGCCGCCCATCGAGCGTCCCTCGCCATATCCTTCCGACCGCCCCTCCTGCACCTGCAAGCCGAGAAGACGGAAAGCATGGCCCGGCGCAAACATCATGATGAAGCCGGCCAGCGCCGTAAAAGCGGCGGCGCAGAACGCCAGCTGCTCGCCGAGCTCGGTCGGAAAATAGAATTCCATGCATCAGCCTCAAATCACCCGAAGAATCGGTGTTTTATGACATGAGCCGGAAAAGGAGGAAATGGCGCCATTAGAGAAAACTCTGCGGATCGACGTCGAGCTGCACCTGTACCGACCCGCGCTCCTTCGGAGATTGCGACAGCATCGCCCGCAGAAAACCCTGCATGTCGGAGTTGCGGCGTCCGTGGACCAAAAGGCGGAAGCGGTGGCGGCCGCGCACCAGGGCAAGCGGCGCTTCCGCCGGGCCGAGCACTGAGATGCCGGAGACCTGGGGTGCAGCGTTGCGCATGCCACGCGCATGGTTCTCCGCGTCATGGCGCGTTTCGGCCGAAACGATGATCGAGGCGAGCCGGCCGAAGGGTGGCAATGCCGCGCGTTCGCGCTCGGTGATTTCGCGCTCGTAAAAGGCATCGGAATCGCCGGAAACAATGGCCTGCATGACCGGATGCTGCGGCTGGTAGGTCTGCAGCAGCCCGTGGCTTTTGAGACCGGTGCGGCCGGCGCGGCCCGTCACCTGCGACAGAAGCTGAAAAGTGCGCTCGGCCGCGCGCGGATCGCCATTGGCAAGGCCGAGATCGGCATCGACGATGCCGACCAGCGTCATCAGCGGAAAATTATGCCCCTTGGCAACGAGCTGGGTGCCGATGACGATATCGGCCTCACCCTTCGCGATCGCATCAAGCTCCAGCCGCAGCCGCTTCACGCCGCCCATCATGTCCGAGGAGAGGACGATCGTCCGCGCTTCGGGGAAATGTCGTTCCACCTCTTCGGCGATGCGCTCGACGCCTGGCCCGCAGGCGACCAGATGGTCGAGCGTCCCGCATTCCGGGCATGCCTCGGGCGTGCGCTCGGCATGACCACATTGATGGCACTGCAGCTGCTTGCGGAAGCGATGCTCGACTAGCCAGCTCGAACATTGCGGGCATTGGAAGCGGTGACCGCAGACCCGGCAGAGCGTCAGCGGCGCATAGCCGCGCCGATTGAGAAAAAGCAGCGCCTGCTCCCGCCTCTCCACCGTCTTGCCGATCGCCCGGATCAGCACCGGCGAGAGGAAGCCACCCCGCTCCGGCGCGTGTCTGCGCATATCGATGAGATGCAGGTCCGGCAGCGCCGCGTCGCCGAATCGGGTGGGCAGGTGGACAGTGCTGTAGCGGCCGTTCTGTCCGTTGACCTGGCTTTCGACGGATGGTGTCGCAGAGACCAGGATGACGGGAAAATCGCCGATGCGGCCGCGCACGACGGCCATGTCACGGGCATTGTAGAAAACCCTATCTTCCTGCTTGTAAGCGGGATCATGCTCCTCGTCGACGATGATGAGGCCGAGATTCTCGAAAGGCAGGAAGAGCGCCGAGCGGGCGCCGGCCACGACGCGCACTTCGCCGGTCACCGCCTGGCGCCAGACTTTTTCGCGCATGCGCGGGGCGAGATCGGAATGCCATTCGGCCGGCTTTGCTCCGAAGCGTCCCTGAAAACGCTCGAGGAAACTGGCCGTCAGCGCGATCTCCGGCAGCAGGATCAGCACCTGCTTGCCACGTTTCAGGGTCTCGGCGATCGCCTCGAAATAGACTTCCGTCTTGCCGGAACCCGTGATGCCATCGATCAGCGACACCGAAAATTCGCCCCTGCGGACGTCGGAGACGATTTCCGCCGCCGCCTCTTTCTGCGGCCCTTCGAGGCGCGCGGCGGCAAAGTCGGGATCCGGCATCGCCACGACTGGCGGCGGCGGCAGGAACACCGTTTCGAAAATGCCGAGCGTGACCAGTCCATCGACCACGCTCGTCGAAACACCGGCCGCATGCGCCAGACCGCTGCGCGTCCAGGACAGACCGTCGGAGGCGGCCGCGAGCACGCGCGCACGCGCCGGTGTCATCCGCTCAGGTTCGCCGCCGACGAATTTCAGCCCCTCCACCATGGGCTCCGGCTCGAAGGCGTTCGGCGCCCTGAGCGCCATGCGCGCGACGAGACCGGGCGGGGAGAGCGTATAGCTCGCCACCCAATCGATGAAATCCCGCATTTCCTTGGAAAGCGGCGGGCAATCGAAGACATGGCTGATCGGCCGAAGCTTCTTCGGATCGACGCCATCTTCGCCGCCGTCCCAGACGACACCGATCACCTGCCGCGGCCCGAGCGGCACCTGCACGACCGAGCCGGGCTCGACCGTCATGCCCTCAGGCACCGAGTAGGAATAGGGTTTCGGCGCCGGCATCGGCACCAGCACCGGAACCGTTCGGTTCACGGGCGGTGCTTCGAAAAGCGCGCCAAAGAGATCGGACGAATCTATGCTCATCGCGCGAGACCATGCCCGCAAATCGCTGGAATTGGAACCGCAAAGACGCGATGCCTCGTCGGGGGAGAATGTGGATAACGAAGACGCGCCAAGACGGACCGCGTCTTGACGAAAAGGTTGCGGGGCAAGCAATCGGCCGCCTAGATTTCCGGTAGATTTGTTCGACAGCTGAATCGGAGAGCATGAATGGCCAGACTGACCGAGAATGCCAAAGGCGTCTACGTTATCGCCGTAACTCCCTTTGCCGACGACGGCGCGCTCGATCTCGAAAGCGTCGACTGCATGGTCGATTTCTACGAAGGCGCCGGCGTCACCGGCCTGACAGTGCTCGGCCAGCTCGGCGAGGCCCCGAAGCTGACTGCGGACGAATCGCGGATCGTGGTCGAGCGTGTACTGAAGCGCCTCGACGGGCGCCTGCCGGTGGTCGTCGGCGTGTCGGCGCCCGGACTTGCCCCGATGAGGGAACTCGCCAAGGCCGTCATGGGCGAAGGTGCCGCCGGCGTCATGGTTGCGCCGCCGTGGACCATCAGGACCGACGATCAGGCCTTCGCCTTCTACCAGTCGGTTGGTGAAACCCTGGGTGATACGCCTTTCGTACTGCAGGACTATCCGCTCACGACCAATGTGACGATCGCATCCGCGGTCATCGAGCGCATCGTCAGGGAGGTGCCGAATTGCGTCATGCTCAAACACGAGGATTGGCCTGGCCTGTCGAAAATCACCGCACTCCGCGCAGCCAGCGACACGCGCGGCATGCGGCGCATCTCCATTCTCTGCGGCAATGGAGGGCTTTTCCTGCCCGAAGAAATGGGCCGGGGCGCCGACGGCGCCATGACCGGCTTCTGCTATCCCGAAATGATGGTCGGTGTCGTCGATGCCTATAGCGCCGGCAATGCTGATCGCGCCTACGAAATCTTCGATGCCTACCTGCCGCTCGCCCGCTATGAACAGCAGCAGGGCATCGGTCTTGCCTGCCGCAAATACGTGCTTGCCAAGCGCGGCGTCATCAAGTCCCCCGCCTTGCGCAAGCCGGGGCTTAGACTTTCAGCGCTCGACATTGCCGATGTCGAGCGGCTTTTGGCCCGCCAGGGCGTCCGCCTCAAGGAGATCGGCGCATGATGGTGTGCGGTCTCGCCTCAACCGCGCAGGTCGAGAACATGGGTGTAGCCATCCTGCTCACTGGGACGAAACTCAAGCGACTCCCAAAATTTCGCCGCACCGTCGTTTCCCGCATGCACGGTGACACAACGGCAGAAGCGCCGCGCGTGATCCAGAAGGGCGAGCGCAAGCATCCGCCCGACGCCGCGACTGCGCATCCCAGGGCGGACGTAGAAGCGCCGCATCCGCAGCGCTTCCGGCAGGGTGGGTTCGATGACACCAACACCAACGAGTGTTTCGCCGGCAAAGGCGCCGAGCAGCCTTTCGCCGTCACGCGCGAAGCGGATGTCGCCAGCTGCCCACTCATCGATAAGCCGGCCGATATGGAGATGGCCTTCCTGCCGGGCGTCGTGCGCAAGCCCCGCCATCGCCTCCGGCAAACGATCACGGAAGATGCGAATATCGATCGTCACGGTTCTAGACGGCCAGAACCGACATCTCGCGCGGCATCGCCGCAGCCGGCCCGGCGACCGGCACGAAGGTCGCGTCCCCATCGCGGGCCATGTCGTGGACCGTATGTTTCTCCAGCGCCTTCGTCACCTCGTTGACATCGCCATCGAGATGTTCGGCGGGAATGAGATTGCCGATGACGAAATCGAAACGGTCGCCGCGCTTGTTCAAGAGTTCGTGGAAAACCGTCATGTCGCGAAGCTCCGTCGACCACTTCGCCAGCCAGTAGAACAGGCCGGAATTGCGCGCCGTCATGTGGACGGGGAGGATCGGCAGATTGTATTTGCGCGCCAGCCCGACGGCCGACGTTTTCCATGGGCGTTCGTTGAGCCGGCCGTTCGCCCAATAGGCGATGCGGCCCGATGGAAAGAGCACGGTGGCCTTGCCTTCCCGCACAGCGTGGTTCGTCAATTGTAGCGTCTCGCGCGCCTTAAGCTTGCTCTTGTGCTCCTCCCGCCATTCGACGGGGATGACCATCTCGGCAAAACGCGGGTTGACGCGGATCGCGTCGCGATTGGCAAAGAACATCATATCAGGCCGGCGCGTTTTCAGCAGATCGAATACGGCGACCCCGTCGGCAATGCCAGTGGGGTGATTGCTGACGAGGATGAAGCCGCCGCTGTCGGGAATGCGTTCGCCGTTGGCGACGCCGATGTCGAGCTTCAGCACGTCGCTCAAATACTCGAACGACTGGAACCCCGGCATCTTGGCAACCGCATTGGCGAATTCGATCGCCTTGTTATAGCGCAGAAGCGTGTAGAGGAATGGTCGCATGACCGGCCAGAGCGGATGTTTCACGATCCTCTGGCCGCGTTCGGCAATCAGCGTATCGACGATGTGACCGGGCTTTCCCTGTGAAACGAGAGCGATCGCTTCCGCGAGTTGTCCGAAAGCCGTCATGGAGTCGCGCCGTGCCATGAAAGATCCTGTCTATGGGCTGTAAGCTATCGCAGTACAATATGATCGAAGGATGACAATGGCTTGGCCGGCATTAGCAATTCGATAACCGTTCCTGCTTCAAATTGGCGGACTTGAAGGCAAATTCAAGGCCAGCAACGTGAATGAACTGCTTGTAATCGCCGACCCGCGCCTGATGGCGGAACGCGCTGCGTGGCTCGAAAACCTCGCTCGTGAACGCCGTCTTTCCGAGCATACGCTCGATGCCTATGAGCGCGACACCCGCCAGTTTCTGACCTTCCTGACCGGCCATCTCGCCGGCCCGGCGACCCTCGCGGATATCAGGGAATTGCGCCCCGCCGATTTCCGCGCCTTCCTTGCCGCTCGGCGCAGACAAGGCTCCGGCGCCCGTTCGCTCGGCCGCAATCTTGCCGGCCTTCGCTCGCTGTTGCGTCACCTGGAAAAGAAAGGCCTGGTCAATGCCGCCGGCGCCGGCGCGATCCGTTCGCCGAAGCAGCCGAAGTCGCTGCCCAAACCGCTGTCGGACACGCAGGCGATCACCATCGTCAGCGATGAAGCCCAATTGCATGACGAACCCTGGGTTGCCGCGCGCGATGCGGCTGTCATGACGCTGCTCTACGGCTGCGGCCTACGCATCTCCGAGGCACTGAATCTCGTTCCCGCCGACCTGCAAAAGGGCGCGACGACGCTGCGCATCACCGGCAAAGGCAACAAGACACGGCTGGTGCCGCTTCTGGCCGTGGTTTTTGACGCGGTCGAAAAATATCGCGCACTCTGCCCGTATGATCTCGACAGCGGTGGGCCGCTGTTTCGCGGCGCCCGCGGCGGCAAGCTGCAGGCGGCGATCATCCAGCGGACCATGCAGAAGCTGCGGGGCGCCTTCGGCCTGCCGGAGACGGCGACGCCGCATGCGCTCCGCCACTCCTTCGCCACCCATCTGCTTGCCGGCGGCGGCGATCTGCGCACCATCCAGGAACTGCTCGGCCACGCCAGCCTTTCGACAACACAGGTCTATACCGGCGTCGATGCGTCGCGGCTGCTTGAGGTGTATGATCGAGCGCATCCGCGCGCTTGATGCATTTCTGCAGCGCTTGTGACGACGGCACCCCACATTCGACACGCTCAGCGCCCATGAATTCGGCTGGATGCGATGCGCTAAGTTTTCGTTAACGCATTCTCTTAAAGGATTATGCGTAAGCCGAGCGTAGAGCAGAAGCGATTGGGCATGTGGGGAATACCATGATGACGACTTCGATCAGCCGCCGGGCTTTTTTCCTCGCAGCACCCGGCAATCTGCTGCTCTGGCTGATTGCGGCCTTCCACATGCTGCTTGTAGCAGCCCTGTTTGTCGCCCTCCTGGCCGCAAGGCCGGCGGCGGCCGAAGACGCTGCGTGCACCGGCCGCAATCTGATGGTCGACTTGCAGCAGAGCGACCCCGCCCGATATGCCGAGGCGGTCAAGGAAGCCGAGGCAACGCCGAACGGCAAGGGCATCTTCTGGAAGATCGAAAAGCCTGGACTTGCCCCCTCATGGCTGCTCGGCAGCATGCATGTGACCGATCCCCGTGTGCTTGCCCTGCCACCGCGCGCCCAGGCCGCCCACGACGCAGCCAATACGATCATCATCGAATCCGACGAGATCCTCGATGAACGCAAGGCAACCGCCGCCCTGCTCGCGCGGCCGGAACTGACGATGTTCACCGACGGCACGACGATCGACAAGCTGCTCTCTGCCGAGGATTACAAGCGCCTGGAAGCCGGCCTCAAGCAGCGCGGCATCCCCCTCACCGCCGTCTCCCGCATGCGGCCATGGATGATCGCCAGCGCCGTCGCCCTTCCGGCCTGCGAACTCGCACGCAAGGCCAGAGGCGTGCAGTTTCTCGACCAGAAAATTGCCAGCGACGCCGTTGCTGAAGGCAAGCAGGTCAAGGGGCTGGAAACCCTTGCCGAGCAGATCCAGGCCATGGCCGATCTGCCGGTCGAATTCCATATGAAGTCGCTGATCGAGACGCTGGAACTCGGAGCCAAAATGAATGATATCGTCGAAACGATGACCGATCTCTACCTCTCCGGCGATATCGGCATGACCATGCCGATCCTGAAGACAGTGACGCCGGAGAACGAAGGAGAAAGCAGCGACTATGCTGCCTTCGAACAGCGAGTCATCCTCGATCGAAACAAGGTCATGGCAGAGCGCGCCGCACCCATTCTCGACGGTGGCAACGTCTTCATGGCCGTCGGCGCCCTGCATCTGCCCGGCGAGGGCGGCGTCATCGAGTTGCTGCGCAAGCAGGGCTTCACCGTTACCGCCGTGAACTGAACTCGTTTTCGGTCAGCCGAGCGTCATGCGGCGCAGCACATTGCTCTTCCAATAGAACTGATGGACGAGCGCGCCGGCGACGTGGGCGGCGATCAGCCCCCAAAGAACGATCTTCAAGACATCCGCGTGCACGAAGCCGGCGGGATTGATGCCGAAATAGTAAGCGGCGATGCCGGAAAGCGGCAGCGCGAAGAGCAGGATATAAAGCGCCGCATGGGCGAGCTTTGCCCCTAGACGAAAGATCGCCGGCTCCTGCGAAACCTCAGGCGGCACACCCTGCATAAAACGCAGACAGAGCCTGAGGACGGCAAGCAGCAGAATGGCGATGCCGACGTAGGCGTGAATATTCGCCGAGGCAATCTGCTCGGGCGTCGGAACCTCGCCCCTGCGAACGAGGCGGTGCCAAATATTCATCCCGTCGGGAAACAGCAGATTGAAGAAGATCAGCAGCGCCACGGCCCAGTGGAGGAAACGTTGGCTGAGACTGTAACTCAGGATGGACGGCTGCTGCATTCCTGATCTCCCCCGATGCTCGAACTTTGCGATATGAGACAACTAAAACAGCCGCTTGCCTCTCGGCAAGCGGCTGCGCGCTTCATTACGAAGATGTAAGATTACATATGGATCGGCTTGAAGAAGGTCGCGAGTGCAGCCTCCTTGACCGCTTCGGACATCGTCGGATGTGCATGGCAGGTCCGACCGAGATCTTCCGATGAGCCGCCGAATTCCATCAGCACGGTGATCTCGTGGATCATCTCGCCGGCACCGAAGCCGACGATATGGCCGCCGAGCACGCGATCGGTCTCCTTGTCCGCGAGGATCTTGACGAAGCCGTCGGTCGCCAGCATTGCGCGGGCGCGGCCGTTTGCGGTGAAGGGAAATTTGCCGACCTTGTAAGCGATGCCCGCCGCCTTCAGTTCCTCCTCGGTCTTACCGACCGAGGCGACCTCCGGCTGGGTATAGACGACGCTCGGAATGACCTCATAATTGACGTGGCCATGCTGACCGGCGAGAATTTCGGCGAGCGCCACACCCTCGTCTTCCGCCTTGTGCGCCAGCATCGGACCCTTCACCACGTCGCCGATCGCATAGATGCCGGCGACATTGGTCCTGAAGTGGCCGTCGATCTCGACGCGGCCGCGATTGTCGAGCACGACTCCTGCCTCTTCCAGGCCGAGGCCTGCGGTATAGGGCTTACGGCCGGTGGCGATCAGCACGACTTCGGCGTCGAGGGTCACCGCGTCACCGCCCTTGACCGGCTCGAATGTGACCTTGGCGCCCTTGCCGCCCTTCTCGACGCCGGTGACCTTGGCACTGAGGTTGAAATCGATGCCCTGCTTGGCAAGCATGCGCTGGAACTGCTTGGAGACCTCGCCGTCCATGCCGCCGAGGATGGTGTCGAGATATTCGACGACCGTGACCTTCGCGCCGAGACGCGACCAGACCGAGCCGAGTTCGAGGCCGATGACGCCGCCGCCGACGACGATCAACGTTTCCGGCACCTTTTCCAGTGCGATGCCGCCGGTGGAGGAAATGATGGTCTTTTCATCGATCTCGACCTGCACGCCGGGAATTCCGGCGACGTCGGAGCCGGTGGCGATGACGATGTTCTTGCCCTCGATCTCCTGCGCCGTTCCATCCTCGGCGGTGACGGAAACCTTGCCGGCCGAAACGATCTTGCCGGTACCCTGGAAAGCGTCGATCTTGTTCTTTTTGAAGAGGAAGGCGACGCCGTCGACATTCGCCTTCACCGTCGCATCCTTGTGCGCCATCATGTTGCCGAGGTTGAGCGTCGGCGCCGGCACGTCGATGCCAAGCGCGCTTAATCCGTGGCCGGCCTGATGGAACATTTCGGAAGCATGTAGCAGCGCCTTCGACGGAATGCAGCCGACGTTCAGGCAGGTGCCGCCATAAGTCGCGCGCTTTTCGACGACGGCGACCTTGAGGCCGAGCTGGGCTGCCTTGACGGCGCAGACATAGCCGCCCGGGCCGGTTCCGATAATGATCACATCATGAGACATTACTTTTTCCTTTGAATTTATCGATTAGTCGACTCGCGCGACAGCGCCAGGCGGAAGCCGAAGGCTACGAGTGCCGCTCCGGTGATGCGGTTGAACCATTTGCCGCTGGCGATGAAGCGGTCACGGATCGCCTGACCGTGAAGAAATAGAAGACGCCGGCAAACAAGGCGACCAGCGCCGTCGCCATGCCGATGCCGTAGGAAAAACTGGATAAGGACAGGCGTATCGTGATGCACGAGCGTATACTGCATGCTGTTTTTACCCGTCTTTCTAGCGGCCGCCGCTCACGTTGAGGATCGCGCCGGTGACATAGGAGGCGGAAGGAGAAAGAAGATAGAGGATAGCGTCTGCCACCTCCTCGGCCGTGCCTGGACGCTGCATCGGGACCGACGGTGCCATTTCGCGGGCCCGGTCCGGCAGTCCGCCCGAAGCATGCAGATCGGTTTCGATGATACCGGGTCTGACGGCATTCACACGAATACCCTCGGCTGCGACCTCACGCGCGAGCCCGACGGTGAAGGTATCGATCGCCGCCTTCGAAGCCGCATAATCGACATACTGTGTGGCCGAGCCGAGGATTGCCGCCATCGACGAAACATTGACGATCGCGCCGCCCCGCCCACTATGACGGCTCGACATGCGGCGAACGGCCTCTCCCGCGCACAGGATGGAGCCGGTCACATTGACGCGCAGCATCCTTTCGACCCGCTCCATCGACATCTCATCGACCCGCTGCGGATAATCGACAATGCCGGCATTGTTGACCAGCCCGTCGAACCGGCCGAAATGACGGTCGACCGCTGCAAACATCGCGGCGATATCGGCAGCCTTGCCGACATCGCCCTGGATCGCCACGGCCTCGCCGCCGGCCTCGGTGATCGCCGCAACGACAGCCTCCGCCGCCTGTCGGCTGGAGGCGTAATTCACGGCGACGCGCCAGCCCTGGCGCGCGGCGAGCCGGCAGACCGCGGCGCCAATACCCCGGCTGCCGCCGGTCACGAGAACAACAGGTGCATCACTCATGTCGCACACTCCTTGAAAGTCAGCACGTCCCACGGCGCCACCGAAGCCTTGCCCTCGCCCCAGGCGCTCGATTCACGAATGTCGGGACCAAGGCCGGGAAGCACGAGCTTTTCGGCCGCCGCCGCGCCCTCCGGCTGCAGATTGTCCATCTCGCCCTGGGCATTCATACCGTAGACGGCGCCCTGCCAGACGGTGCATGCATCGAGGTCGGCGCCGGTCGCGTCTCCCTCCGGGCAGTTGAACATCAGGATGCCGATCGCCCGCACCGGATCTTCCGATGGCATCACGTAGCCTTCCATGACGACGGATGTCTCGAGCGCATTGACCTTGAACTGGTTGCTGGCGGCAGCCGAGGGAGAATTCAGCGGTATAAAACGCAGTTCATAGGCGCCGTCACGGTCGACGTAAACGGCGTGCTCCTGTTTGCAGTCGGCGGCGAACGCGGCAACCGGAGTGGTGAAAACCGCGGCGGCTGCAATTGCAGCCACGCCTTTCCGCCCTGCCATGATCCCGATCGACCCGCTCATTGCACCATCGCCTCTCGCCGTCCATCGGCATTCTCGATCACACCAAAATCCGTCAACAGCACCAATGGACGACCGTCCTTGTCGAGGCCCCAGAGGACAGGATAGACACCGTCGCCCCAGCCGCTCCAGAACACAGCGACGTTGCCCTTTTTGCCGGCAATCGGCCGGTGCAGCGCATAGTGGTTCTTGTTGGCATCGAGGTCCGAAGCCAGCACGTCATCATAATAGTTGATGTCGACGCCCGGCTTCTGCGCCTGGACCTGCGCTTCACGCTCATCGATCAGATCAAGCGTATCGGCATCCATGTAGCAGCCGATGCCGGCATCGACGGGATAGCCGAAGATCTCGTCATCCTTCAGCATCGCCGGGTCCTGCCCGGGAAGGACAGCTAGCTCCCAATGATCGGGCTTGCCCTCGGCAAACCGCATGCTGGCCGCCGCGACGCGCCCGAAGGCCCGGTAGAGCGTCACCGGATAGTCGCCCGGCGCAACCGTTCTTGCCAGCGCCGGACGATCCGGCTGAGCAAGCGGATCGGCAGCGACAATGCGCCCCGACGTCAGCTCGACATCGCCCATATGGACCACGTCGATCGACCGGCTGGAGAGTTCGGCATCATCAAGCGCCACCAACTCGAAATTGCTGCTGGCCTTGCCGACATCCCAGCCGGCAGCCGACGCGGAGACCGGCGCATGCGCGACGGCAGCGCAAAGAAGAAGGCGCGCCGCTCGCATGACCCGGTTCCGCATCGAAATGCTCCTTAGAGATCGAGAACCAGACGTTCCGGATCTTCGAGGCTCTCCTTGACACGCACGAGGAAGGTGACCGCTTCCTTGCCGTCGACGATACGGTGATCGTAGGACAGCGCCAGATACATCATCGGACGGATGACCACCTGGCCGCCGATTGCAACCGGCCGCTCCTGGATCTTGTGCATGCCGAGAATGCCGGACTGCGGCGCGTTGAGGATCGGCGAAGACATCAGAGAACCGTAGACGCCGCCATTGGTGATGGTGAAGGTGCCGCCCTGCATGTCGGCCATAGCAAGCGAGCCATCACGGGCCGCCTTGGCAAGGCGGCCGAGTTCCTTCTCGATTTCGGCGATCGACATCTGGTCGGCGTCGCGGATAACAGGAACGACGAGGCCCTTGTCGGTGCCGACGGCCATGCCGACATGGCAGTAGTTCTTGTAGATGATGTCGGTGCCATCGATCTCGGCATTGACTGCCGGCAGTTCCTTCAGGGCATGCGTCACCGCCTTGGTGAAGAAGCCCATGAAGCCGAGCTTGACGCCGTGCTTCTTCTCGAAAATGTCCTTGTACTTGTTGCGCAGGTCCATGACTGCCTTCATGTCCACCTCGTTATAGGTGGTCAGCATGGCGGCGGTGTTCTGCGCGTCCTTGAGGCGCTTGGCGATCGTCTGGCGCAGGCGCGTCATCTTCACGCGCTCTTCGCGTGAGGCATCCTCGACCGTCGACGGGCCACGCGCTGCAACCGGCGCCGCTGCCGGTACGGCCGCCGGAGCGGAAATGCCCTTGGCGACGGCGGCGATGACATCGCCCTTCAGCACCTGGCCGCGTTTGCCGCTGCCGTCGACCTGATCGGCGGAAAGATTGCTTTCGGCCAGCATCTTCGCAGCCGCCGGTGCCGGCGGCATGGTGGGGACGGAAGCACTCGACGACGATGCAGCGGCACCAGCAGCTGGCTGGGCCGCGGCAGCCGGGGCTGGCTGGGCGGGAGCGGCCGGTGCGGCAGCAGCCGGCGCGGCGGCGGCGCCGGCACCTGCGGAGATCTGGCCGAGCAACGCACCGAGGCCGACGGTCTCGCCGGCGGCAGCGACGATTTCCGAAAGCGTGCCGGAGACGGGCGCGGGAACTTCGATGGTCACCTTGTCGGTTTCAAGCTCCAGAATCGGCTCGTCGGCCTTGATGGCGTCGCCGACCTTCTTGAACCAGGTGCCGACGGTTGCCTCGCTGACGGATTCACCGAGAGTTGGAACGCGGATTTCTGTGGCCATTGTTCAAATCCTGATTTCGTGTGTTTTCGTTTATGCGTTTCAGACGGCGGGCGGCCGCAAAATGATCGAGGGCATTAGCAGGATATCGAAACGGAAACCGAGACCGGAAGCGATGATGGGATCGCCGTCGGCAAGCGCTTGTGCCGCCGCCTGATCCTCGACTTCGACGACTGCCATGCCGAAGGCGCCTTGACCCTCGAACACGGGACCGACGACAATTGCCGATCCCGCAAGGGCCTGCCGATGCCAATATTCGACATGGCGTTTCATCGCCGCCATTTCCTCCCCCGTCCCGTCGTGCGGAAAAGTGGGGCGCGGCGGCAGCAGTCTCAGAAAGAAGTAAGCCATTGCGCCCCCCCTTGATTTAGCCGCCCAATGCATCCTCGAGGAATGCGGCGAGCTGCGACAGATGCTTCGACATCAGGCCCGTCGCCGGCGAGGCAGCGGCCGGACGGCCGGTATAGCGGACGCGCTGGTATTTCGCATCGATATGGGCGAGCACCCATTCGAGGAACGGGTCGATGAACGACCATGCGCCCATGTTCTTCGGCTCTTCCTGGCACCAGACCATCTCGGCATTGCGGAAGCGCGACAGCTCGTTGATCAGCGCCTTTGCCGGGAACGGATAGAGCTGCTCGACGCGCAGGAGATAGATGTCGTCGATGCCGCGTTTTTCACGCTCTTCGAGAAGATCGTAATAGACCTTGCCGGAGCACATGACGACGCGGCGGATCTTGTTGTCCTTCTGCAGCTTGATCGGGCCGTCCTTGATCACCTCGGCATCATCCCACAGCAGGCGGTGGAAGGCGGATTCACCGGCCAGTTCGGCAAGTGTCGAGACCGCTCGCTTGTGGCGCAGCAGCGACTTCGGCGTCATCAGGATCAGCGGCTTGCGGAAGTCGCGCTTCAGCTGCCGGCGCAGGATGTGGAAATAGTTCGCCGGCGTCGTGACATTGGCGACCTGCATGTTGTCTTCCGCGCAGAGCTGCAGGAAGCGTTCCAGGCGAGCCGAGGAGTGCTCCGGACCCTGACCTTCATAGCCGTGCGGCAACAGGCACACGAGGCCGGACATGCGCAGCCACTTGCGTTCGCCCGAGGAGATGAACTGGTCGAAGACCACCTGCGCGCCGTTGGCGAAATCGCCGAACTGCGCTTCCCAGAGCGTCAGCGCATTCGGGCGGGCGAGCGAGTAGCCGTATTCGAAGCCGAGCACGGCCTCTTCCGAAAGCATCGAATTGATGACTTCGTAGCGGGCCTGCGTCGGCGAAAGATTGGCGAGCGGAATGTAGCGTTCCTCGGTCTCCTGATCGTAGAGAACAGAGTGACGCTGCGAGAAGGTGCCGCGTTCGCAATCCTGACCGGACAGACGGATCTTGTGGCCTTCCAGGCAGAGCGCGCCAAAGGCGAGCGCTTCGGCCATCGCCCAGTCGAGGCCCTCGCCCGTGGCGATCATGTTGGCCCGGTTTTCCATGAAACGCTGGATCGTGCGGTGCGCATTGAAGCCTGCCGGGATTTCCGAGAGCTTGCGGCCGATCTCCTTCAGCGTCTTCATCGGCACCGCGGTCTTGCCGCGGCGCTGTTCGTCGGCATTGTCGGCCGTGCGCAGGCCCGACCACTCGCCATCCAGCCAGTCGGCCTTATTCGGCTTGTAGTGCTGGCCGGCGTCGAACTCCTGCTCGAGATGCGCGCGCCAGTCGGCCTTCATCTTCTCGACTTCGCCTTCGGTAACCAGTCCCTCGGCGACGAGGCGGGCCGCATAGAGCTGCAGCACGGTCTTGTGGCCGCGGATCACCTTGTACATCTTCGGCTGCGTGAAGGACGGCTCGTCGCCTTCATTGTGGCCGTAGCGGCGATAGCAGAACATGTCGAGTACCACAGGCTTGTGGAACTTCATGCGGAATTCGGTCGCGATCTTGGCTGCGTAGACGACCGCTTCCGGATCGTCGCCGTTGACGTGCAGGATCGGTGCTTCGATCATCTTGGCGACGTCGGACGGATAGGGCGACGAGCGCGAGAAGGCCGGATTGGTGGTGAAGCCGATCTGGTTGTTGATGATGACGTGCATGGTGCCGGCAACACGGTGGCCGCGCAGACCGGAAAGACCGAGGATTTCGGCAATGACGCCCTGGCCGGCGAAGGCCGCATCGCCATGGATCAGCAGCGGCAGAACCTTGGCGCGTTCGGAAAGCGGAATGATGTCGCCCTCCCACACCGTAGCGCTCATGTCCTGCTTGGCGCGAGCCTTGCCCATCACCACGGGATCGACGATTTCCAGATGCGATGGGTTCGCCGTCAGAGACACGTGTACCTTGTTGCCGTCGAATTCGCGGTCGGAGGATGCACCGAGATGGTACTTGACGTCGCCCGAGCCTTCGACTTCATCGGGTGCGTAGGAACCGCCCTTGAATTCGTGGAAGATGGCGCGGTGCGGCTTGCCCATGACCTGCGAGAGCACGTTAAGGCGGCCGCGATGGGCCATGCCAAACACGGCTTCCTTCAGGCCGAGATGACCACCGCGCTTCAGGATCTGCTCCAGAGCCGGGATCAGCGATTCGCCGCCATCCAGGCCGAAGCGCTTGGTGCCCTTGAACTTGACGTCGAGGAACTGCTCGTAGCCTTCGGCTTCGACGAGTTTCGAAAGGATCGCCTTCTTGCCCTCAGGCGTGAAGGCCACGCCCTTGTCCGGGCCTTCGATGCGCTCCTGGATCCACGCCTTCTCTTCCGGGTTGGAGATATGCATGAATTCGACGCCGAGCGTCGAGCAGTAGGTGCGCTCGAGGATCTCGATCATCTCGCGGATGGTCGCGTATTCCAGGCCGAGCACGTTGTCGATGAAGATCTTGCGGTCGTAATCGGCTGATGTGAAGCCGTAATTTTCCGGCGACAGCTCGCGATAATCATCGACGGTGGCGGCGATTCCGAGCGGGTCAAGCTTGGCGTGCAGGTGGCCGCGCATGCGGTAGGCGCGGATCATCATGATGGCGCGGACGGAATCGCGCGTCGCCTGCAGCACGTCGGTGCTGTCGGCAGGCTTGCCCTCGGCTGCGGCCTTGGCCTTCACCTTCGTCTCGATCACCTTCTCGACGATGCCCCAGTCGCCGTCGAGAGCCGACACCAGATCGCCGCCGGCTGCCAGAGGCCAGTTCTTTCTACGCCAGGAAGCTCCCTTTGCCGCCTTTTTCACATCGGCAGGATCGTCTTCCAGCGCCTTGAAGAAGGCGCGCCATTGATCGTCGACTGACGCAGGGTCCTCTTCGTAGCGCGCATAGAGTTGCTCGATATAGGCCGCGTTGGCGCCATCCAGAAACGAGGTGATCTGAAACTGCTCGTTGGCTTCTTGCCGTGCCATGGTGATATGCGAACGCTTCCGTCCGCCTCCTGACTTTGATGATTTTGCCGGATCGATCGCCGGCTGCCGCATTCCGATCGCCGCCTGTCCGCGGCGCATCTGCTGCTCTCGTATGCAAGCCGGGCGAAGGCGCAGATGCCGTTCCTCCGCCCGGTCTATAGGCGGCTTCAGCCCTTCAGGACTTCCACCAGCGTCTTGCCGAGGCGGGCCGGAGACGGAGACACCTTGATGCCAGCCGATTCCATCGCTGCGATCTTCGATTCAGCGTCGCCCTTGCCGCCGGATACCACGGCGCCGGCATGGCCCATGGTGCGGCCCTTCGGTGCCGTACGGCCTGCGATGAAGCCGGCCATCGGCTTCTTGCGGCCCTTCTTGGCCTCGTCCTTCAGGAACTGGGCTGCGTCTTCTTCAGCGGAGCCGCCGATTTCGCCGATCATGATGATCGAAGTCGTGGCTTCGTCGGCGAGGAACATCTCGAGCACATCGATGAACTCGGTGCCCTTGACCGGGTCGCCGCCGATGCCGACGGCCGTTGTCTGGCCGAGACCTTCGTTGGAGGTCTGGAAGACGGCTTCATAGGTCAGCGTGCCCGAGCGGGACACGATCCCGACCGAACCCTTGCGGAAGATCGAGCCCGGCATGATGCCGATCTTGCATTCTTCCGGCGTCAGGATGCCCGGGCAGTTCGGCCCAAGCAGGCGCGACTTGGAGCGGTCGAGGCGAGCCTTCACGCGCACCATGTCCATGACCGGAATGCCTTCGGTGATGCAGGTGATGAACGGTATCTCGGCGTCGATCGCTTCGATGATGGCATCGGCAGCGCCCGCCGGCGGAACATAGATGACGGTCGCATCGGCGCCGGTCTTTTCCTTGCCCTCGGCAACGGTCGCGAAGATCGGCAGGCTTTCGCCCTTTGCGCCGGTCCAGGTTTCACCACCCTTCTTCGGGTGGATGCCGCCGACCATCTGGGTGCCGTAATAAGCGAGCGCCTGTTCGGTGTGGAACGTGCCGGTCTTGCCGGTCAGACCCTGAACGAGGACCTTGGTGTCTTTATTGACGAGAATAGACATTCTTTCCGATCCCTCAAAATTAGCCGTTGATCGCCGCGACGATCTTCTTGGCCGCATCGTCCAAGTCGTCAGCCGCCGTGATCGCGAGACCCGACTCGTTCAGGATCTTCTTGCCGAGCTCGACATTGGTGCCTTCAAGGCGCACGACGAGCGGAACCTTGAGACCGACTTCCTTGACCGCGGCAATGACGCCTTCAGCGATGACGTCGCACTTCATGATACCGCCGAAGATGTTGACGAGAATGCCCTCGACCTTCGGGTCTGCGGTGATGATCTTGAAGGCCGCAGCGACCTTCTCCTTGCCGGCGCCGCCACCGACGTCGCAAAAATTGGCCGGCTCCTTGCCGTACAGCTTGATGATATCCATCGTTGCCATGGCGAGGCCCGCGCCGTTGACCATGCAGCCGATATTGCCGTCGAGCGCGACGTAAGCGAGGTCCCACTTGGAAGCCTCGATTTCCTTGGCGTCTTCTTCGGTCTCGTCGCGCAGCGCCCGGACGTCGTCGTGACGGAAGAGCGCGTTGCCGTCGAAGGACATCTTGGCGTCAAGAACCCGCAGATGGCCATTCTTCATGACGATCAGCGGATTGATTTCGAGAAGGGACATGTCCTTCTCGTTGAAGGCCTTGTAGAGCAGCGGGAAGAGCGACTTGGCGTCTTCTGCGGCAGCACCTTCGAGCTTGAGAGCGGCGGATATCTTGGCGACGTCGGCAGTCGTCACGCCGACTTCCGAATCGATGGCGATCGTCTGGATCTTTTCAGGCGTATCGTGCGCGACGGCCTCGATGTCCATGCCGCCTTCGGTGGAGACGACGAAGGCGACCTTACCGACCGAACGGTCGACCAGCAGCGAGCAGTAGAGTTCGCGTTCGATGTCGGCGCCGTCTTCGATGTAGAGACGGTTGACCTGCTTGCCGGCTTCGCCGGTCTGCGCAGTCACCAACGTGTTGCCGAGCATCTCCTTGACGTTGGCAACGACGTCTTCGATCGACTTGGCGAGACGTACGCCGCCCTTGGCTTCCGGCGACAGCTCCTTGAACTTGCCCTTGCCGCGGCCGCCCGCATGGATCTGGCTCTTGACCACGTAAAGCGGGCCGGGAAGCGACTTGGCGGCCGCCTCGGCTTCTTCGACCTTGAGAATTGCCACACCCTCGGCAACCGGCGCGCCATAGCCCTTCAGCAGAGCCTTGGCCTGATATTCATGAATGTTCATGGGTCTATCCCTGTTTCGATTACTTCAGCGCCGATTACTTCAGGGCAGGCGCGATGTTGATGCAGGCTTCGCACAGACCGGCGACAGCGGCCACCGACTTGTCGAAGGCTTCCTTCTCAGTCTTGTTGAGATCGATCTCGATGACGCGCTCGACGCCGCCGGCGCCGATGACGGTGGGAACGCCGACATACATGTCCTTGACGCCGTATTGGCCGGTCAGATGGGCCGCGCAAGGCAGGACGCGTTTCTTGTCTTTGAGATAGGATTCGGCCATTTCGATCGCCGAGGCAGCCGGCGCATAATAGGCTGATCCGGTCTTCAGCAGGCCGACGATCTCGGCGCCGCCGTCACGGGTGCGCTGGATGATCTCTTCGAGGCGCTCCTTGGTGACCCAGCCCATGGTGACGAGGTCGGTGAGCGGAATGCCGCCGACCGTCGAGTAGCGGGCGAGCGGCACCATCGTGTCGCCGTGGCCGCCGAGAACGAAGGCCGTGACGTCCTGAACGGAGACGTTGAATTCCTTGGCGAGGAAGAGGCGGAAGCGCGAGGAGTCGAGAACACCTGCCATGCCGACGACTTTGTTGGCCGGAAGGCCGGAAAACTTCTGCAGCGCCCAGACCATGGCATCGAGCGGGTTGGTGATGCAGATCACGAAGGCGTTCGGGGCATACTTCTTGATGCCGGCGCCGACCTGCTCCATGACCTTGAGGTTGATACCGAGAAGATCGTCGCGGCTCATGCCCGGCTTGCGCGGGACGCCGGCGGTGACGATGCAGACGTCGGCGCCTTCGATCGCCGAATAGTCGCTGGCGCCGGTCAGATTGGCGTCGAAGCCTTCGACCGGCGAGGACTGTGCGATGTCGAGGCCCTTGCCCTGGGGGATGCCGTCGGCGATGTCGAAGAGGACGATGTCGCCCAGTTCCTTCAGGCCGGCGAGATGCGCCAGTGTACCACCAATCATGCCAGAACCAATGAGTGCGATCTTGTTACGCGCCATTTCGCTGTTTCCTTTGCGATCAAATCCGTCGAACGACGCTGCAAGGCCGCTCAATGACGCAATCGCATAGACCCAAAGGCTAAAAATGGCAATCCATTAATTTTGATGCAGCGTTTTCAATCGTTTAGATGCCAAAATTCTTACGTAAACGTAACACATTTTGTCGCAGTGCTGTTATTCAGCGGCGCGTTTCTCATGGTGCAGTGCAAGATATTCCGCGCTCCGCATCTCGAACAGGCGCGATGCCGTGCGATCGAATTCAAAGCTCTCGGTGCCCCGACGGTTGATGAGTAAGTCCTCCGGCAACGCCGCCGCCGAAATGTAAAGCCGCACGGCATGATCGTAGAGCGTATCGACCAGAATGATGAAACGCTTGATCTGGTTCCGCTTCTCCGGCCCGAGCAGGGGAACGTGATCGAGGAACACGGTGTCGAAGCGTTCGGCAATGGCCAGGAAGTCGGCGGCCCCGAGCGGCTTGTCGCAGAGATCGGCGAAAGAGAAGCGCGCCATCCGGTCGGCGGCAAGCGGCACGTGGATGGAGCGCCCCTTCATCGGAATATCGAGCGGCTGCGCCTTGCGCCCATGCAGCGCCTGTGTCCAGGATGCCTCCATCGCCATGTCATTATGTTCGTTGATCGGCACGAGATAGACCGGTTGGCTGTTCAGCTTCTCCATCCGGTAGTCGGTCGGCGAATCCAGTGTGACGACATCGACATGTTGCTTGAGCAGAGCGAGGAAGGGCAGGAACAGGCCGCGATTGAGCCCATCCTTGTAGAGATTGTCCGGTTCGACATTCGAGGTCGCCACCAGCACACATCCCCGCGCGAAGAGTTCGGAAAACAACCGCGACAGGATCATCGCGTCGGCAATGTCGGTGACGGTGAATTCATCGAAGCAGAGCAGTTCCGCTTCATCGTAGAGGGCTGCGGCGACCGGCGGCATCGGATCGGCCTGCTTCGTCTCGCCGTTCTTGAGCTTCAGCCGGTGTGCCGCGATACGGTTGTGCACATCCGCCATGAATTCATGGAAATGCGCCCGGCGCTTCTTCCTGCACGGCGCCATGGCAAAGAACATGTCCATCAGCATGGTCTTGCCGCGTCCGACGCTGCCGTGAATGTAAAGCCCCTTGATGCCGTCGGCGGCTTTCTTCTTCTTGGCAAACAACCAACCGAGCGCGCTCGCTTTGGCCGCCGGCCGCAGCTGCTTCAGCCCGGCAAGCACCCGATCCAGGCTTTTGGCCACCTCCATCTGGGCGGAATCGACCTGCAACGCACCAGCAAGCGTCAGCGATTTGAGCTGTTCGCAAACGCTGAGCGTATAATCTGGCATTGGCTGCATGAGGGCACGTCCGCCTGTCGGTCATCAGCGGCGCGCCGCCGGATCGTTACCGCGCGGTTGGTTTACCGGCTGAGGCTGATCTGCTGACCTGTATTCGTCTGGCCCTGGAAGCGATTGTCGGCCGTCTTGTAGACGCTGCCGATCTGGTTGCCCGAACGATCCTTGAGCAGCACCTGCTTGCCGGCGACCTCCCAGGAGCCCATCGCCGTCAGCTCGCCGACGCAGCCGCGCGTGCCGCCACGCGACCCGCTGCCGAGATTGGTGAGCGTCAGGAACATGTCGCAGCTGCCGTTGACGCGCCAGCTTCCGACCATTGATTCCTTGGTGACGTCGAGCGCATTCGCTGCCATGGCGCCGGACTGCGCCCCAGGCATCGGTGCAGTCGCCGTCGGCGCGGCCGGAAACTGCGAGCTGCCGGTCGGCGGCGGAAGCTGGCCGCCCTGCACAGAAGGCACAGGCTGCGCCGTCAACGGCGCCGGTCCGGCGTTCGAGTTGGAGCTATAATCATATGCCGTACGCTGACAACCGGCTAGCGCGAGAGCCACCACCAGACCTGTCATCGCATATCGCAACTGCATCATCATACTCCTGAATTCGGCTATCGCCGCAAAGAACGGGCGTGAGACAAGTCCGATTATCGTAATTCGCTTTGGTTAATCAAGTCGGGTTGCAGAAATTGCCCGTGACAACACCTAACCGAAAAACGATACAGTTCAACTGCCCTGCTGCAAAACTTCCTGCACATAGAATTTGTCAGCAAGGTGTTGCGCACCCTCATCTCTGGCAGGATTTCTGCCAAACTCCCGCAATGTCTCGGAATGGTGCTCGAATGAGCTCCGCAGGAATAACCGCACCGGCTCCGGCGGCAGACCTTCCCCCATCTCATGGGTCTGCTTCTTAACATGCACGAGATCGAGAATCGCCGTCCGGACTTCCGGCGCAATGGAGATCGCCCCGAGGCATTCCAGCATATTCATCGGTGGCAGCGCGCGGAACGAACTCTGCCGCATCCATTCGAGCGCGATGGCCGGACGCACGGCGTAAAGCAGCTTCTTCAGTCTGATCGTCTCTTCGCCGTGGCCTTGAAAATGTTGCCGCATGAGCCCGACATAATGTGCGGCAACCTTCTCCGGCACCATGATCAGATCGAGCAGCGCGCCGAGGCGCAAGCGAAAGCCCGCTTCCTCCTCATAGACGATCGGCGATTTCAGCCATTCGACCACTACTGCGTTCCCCTTCAAAGCGAGCCGGAGCGCCTTGCGCAGATCCCAGCCGCCCGTATCGATATCGCCGACGATGGGAAACTCGATGACGTCGCGTGCTGAAACAAGTGCGAGATGATGTTCGACAGGACGGATATAGATAAAGCGGCAATCATAATCGCTGTCGGGAGACGGAAAGCCCCAAGCGCGGCTGCCGCTTTCGACCGCCAGACCGATGCGGATGCCCTGCTCCCGCACGGAGGCGAGCCGCCACCTGATCTCCGTGACGGCTTCGGGATCGAAGCCGTCCAATCCGCTAGTGGCATGCATACCGATCAGACCCGGCGCTCGACCATCATCTTCTTGATTTCGGCGATTGCCTTGGCTGGGTTGAGGCCCTTCGGGCAGGTCTGCGCACAGTTCATGATCGTGTGGCAGCGGTAAAGACGGAACGGATCCTCGAGGTTATCGAGACGCTCGCCGGTCGCCTCGTCTCTGGAGTCGATCAGCCAGCGATAGGCCTGCAGTAGAACGGCCGGACCGAGATAACGGTCGCCATTCCACCAGTAGCTCGGACAGGAGGTCGAGCAGCAGGCGCAGAGGATGCATTCATAAAGGCCGTCGAGCTTCTGACGGTCCTCGTGGCTCTGCTTCCATTCCTTGGCCGGTGCCGGCGACACCGTTTTCAGCCACGGCTCGATCGAGCGATGCTGGGCATAGAAGTTGGTAAGGTCAGGCACCAGATCCTTGACGACGGGCAGATGCGGCAGCGGATAGATCTTCACCGCGCCCTTGATATCGTCGAGGCCCTTGGTGCAGGCAAGCGTGTTGGTACCGTCGATGTTCATCGCGCAGGAGCCGCAGATGCCCTCGCGACAGGAACGGCGTAGCGTCAGCGTCGGATCGATCTTGTTCTTGATGTAGAGCAGGCCGTCGAGAACCATCGGGCCGCAATCGTCGACATCGATGTAGAAAGTGTCGATCGACGGGTTCTGACCATCGTCCGGGCTCCAGCGATAGACGCGGAATTCGCGCGTGTTTGTCGCACCGGCCGGCTTCGGCCAGACCTTGCCTTCGCGCATCTGAGAGTTCTTGGGGAGAGCGAGTTCAACCATACGAGGTTCCTCTTGAGATCAGTAGACGCGCGCCTTCGGCTCGATCTTGTGCGGATCGATGCCTTCGGCGATCAGCTCGGTGTGAACAGGCCTATAGTCGAGTTTCACCTCGCCTGCATCGTTCACCCAGGCGAGCGTATGCTTGCGCCAGTTGGCATCGTCGCGGCCGGCGAATGCGCCCTCGGTGTAATCCTCACGTGCGTGCGAACCGCGGCTCTCCTTGCGGGCCTCGGCGCCGTAGATCGTCGTGATGGCGTTGGCCATCAGGTTCTGCAGCTCGAGTGTTTCCACGAGATCGGAGTTCCAGACCATCGACCGGTCGGTGACCTTGATGTCCTTCATTTCGCCCCAGATCGCCGAAATACGCCGGCAACCGGATTCCAGCGATTCCTGGGTGCGGAACACCGCCGCGTCTTCCTGCATGGCGCGCTGCATCTTCTCGCGCAGCACAGCCGTCGGCGTGCCGCCGCTGGCGTGGCGCAGGCCGTCGAAGCGGTCCATGATCTTGTCGCAGGCGGCTACGTTGAGATGCGGGATCGGCGCCGCCCGGTCGATGACCTCGCCGGCGCGGATTGCGGCGGCGCGGCCGAAGACCACGAGGTCGATCAGCGAGTTGGAACCGAGGCGATTGGCGCCGTGCACCGAAGCGCAGCCTGCTTCGCCCACAGCCATCAGGCCGGGAATGATCCGCTCCGGATTGGCGCCATCGGCGTTCAGCACTTCGCCCCAATAGTTGGTGGGGATGCCGCCCATATTGTAATGAACGGTCGGCAGAACCGGGATCGGCTCGCGTGTGACGTCGACGCCGGCGAAGATCTTGGCGCTCTCGGAAATGCCCGGCAGGCGTTCATGCAGAACGGCCGGATCAAGATGGTCGAGATGCAGGAAGATGTGGTCCTTGTTCTTGCCGACGCCGCGGCCTTCGCGGATCTCCAGCGTCATGCAGCGCGAAACGACGTCGCGCGAGGCAAGATCCTTGGCCGAAGGCGCATAACGCTCCATGAAGCGTTCGCCCTCGGAGTTGACGAGGTAACCGCCTTCGCCGCGCGCGCCTTCGGTGATCAGACAGCCCGATCCGTAGATACCGGTTGGGTGGAACTGCACGAATTCCATGTCCTGCAGTGGCAGGCCGGCGCGTGCCACCATGCCGCCGCCGTCGCCGGTGCAGGTATGGGCAGACGTTGCCGAAAAATAGGCGCGGCCGTAGCCGCCGGTCGCCAGCACCACCATCTTGGCGGCGAAGCGATGGATCGTGCCGTCATCGAGACACCAGGCGACGACACCGGTGCAGCGGCTGCCGTCTTCGGACATGATCAGGTCGAGCGCGAAATATTCGATGAAGAATTCGGCATTGTTGCGCAGCGACTGGCCGTAGAGCGTATGCAGGATGGCGTGGCCGGTACGGTCGGCGACGGCGCAGGTGCGCTGCACCGGCGGGCCCTCGCCGTAATTCTGCATGTGGCCGCCGAAGGGGCGCTGATAGATCTTGCCCTCCTCGTTACGCGAGAACGGCACGCCGTAATGCTCGAGCTCATAGACCGCCTTCGGCGCTTCCATGGTCAGATACTGCATGGCGTCGACGTCGCCGAGCCAGTCCGAACCCTTGACGGTGTCGTAGAGATGCCACTGCCAGCTATCCGGCGTCATGTTGCGCAGCGAGGCGGCGATGCCGCCCTGCGCCGCTACGGTGTGCGAGCGGGTCGGGAAAACCTTGGTGATGCAGGCGGTACGGAATCCCTGCTCGGCCATGCCGAGCGTCGCGCGCAAACCTGCGCCGCCGGCGCCAACGACGATCACGTCATAGGAGTGGTCGACATATTTGTAGGCCTTGCCATTCTGGGCTGGTGAAGTCGGTGCCATGTCGAGCTTATCCTACGAATGCAATTTTCAAAATGGCGAAGAGACAGAGGCTGGCGACCACGATCGCAAAGAACGTGTTCAGCATCAGCAGAGCGATCTTTCCGAATTCGCCATGCACATAATCCTCGATGATGACCTGCATGCCGAGCTTCATATGGATGACGCCCGATATCACCATCAATCCCATGACGACGGCGACAAAGGGGTTCGACAGGGCGCGAACAACATCCGCATAGGGCGCGCCGGCATAGGTGATCATGAAGATGACGAAGAACAGGATCAACGGAATATTGGAGACCGCGGTCAGCCGCTGACGCCAGAAATGGCTTGTGCCTTCCTTGGCGGAGCCGAGCCCGCGAACCTTGCCGAGGGGGGTGCGCATATCCATGAGAGGACCTTCAGAAGCGAATGAGAAAGCCGATCGCCCAGACCAGCACGGTCAGACAGAGCGAGCCGATGACGTTGGCGATGGCGAGCTTGGTCGAGACTTCCTTCTCGAAGCCGTAGCCGAGGTCCCACATGAGATGGCGGAAACCGCCGAGCATGTGGTGCAGCAGTGCCCAGGTATAGCCGAGCAGCACGAGCTTGCCGAGAAGGCTGCCGAGCACCCAGTTGGCCCAGTCGTAAGAGCTCTGGCCGCTTGCCGCTGCGATCAGCCACCAGGCGACCAGCAACGTGCCGACGTAGAGCGCGCCACCAGTGATGCGGTGGACGATCGACATGACCATGGTGGGAATAAGTTTATAGACTTGCAAATGCGGCGACAGGGGCCGGTTATTTGTCACGTTCGCCATCAGAACCTCGCGGCGGCTTCTCTGCGCTCCCGGATTTCGGAGCATGCTCAGTCAACCACACGAATGACAAAATTCTCTGTGTGCGTTGCATCAATTGCGCACGTTTAATCACCGGAAAGCCATACGACAAGCACAATCGCTGTCTGCTTCTAATTTAATCGATTCGGGTTACCGCGAAGTTTGCGGACTAACGAAACTGGTTTTTTCCGCTCAATATTTCGGCCACTTCTCAGGCGCGCATGGACAAGCTGCAGCTTTTGGCGCAATCTGGCGTTAACGATTTGTTAACGATTGCAATTCCGGAGGCCGGCGTCGATGTTTCGCAGTCTGTCGAGAGCTACCTTGCTTACCCTTGCCGCGCTGGCCGCACTTCCCGCCATGGCGGGCGAGCACCGCGACGATCGTCGCTTTCCCCATCGCCGTGTCTTTCACGATGGACTTTATCTCGGCGAAAGGCTGAGTCGGCGCGATCGCGGCATTCGTTTCGACAGCACCTATGGCTATCGATACGGCAGAAAGCGGATGCCGATGCTGGAACGGTTTTCGCCGCCGACAGCCAATCGCGTCACCCGCGGCAGTCTCGTCGTCCTCCTGCCCCAGGCAGCCGGCGGATACGGCAGCGGCACCTATGCCGGGTCTTCCTATGTCTACGAGACCGACGGCGGGACCTATGTCGGTGGCAACGGCTACGGCTACTATCCTGCAGCCCGGCCTGAGACGCTGGCGCCGAAGGCAAAGGTCATCGACGTCGCCATCCAGGACGATCCCTGCTCCTATGAAGCCAATGTCTGCGTCATCCGGCCTTAACCGCATGGCGCATCGCGACGCGCGTTAGAGTTCCGTATCAGCCGGGCGCGAAGCGCCATACGGTCGTCTTCTTGATGTCGCTATCCTCTAGCGCCCGCGTCACCGCCACCTGATAGACAGCGCAGAATTCCAGCCGGTCCCGCGGAAGGTAGCTGCGCCCGGGATCGCCGACCAGTACCGGCCTGCCCTCGGCCGCCAGCCGCGCGAACCAGGGGACGAGCGCATCGGCGAATGTGCGATCGTAAAAGACATCGCCGGCTAGCACGATGTCCGCCTCGACACTCGCACCGACCAGATCGGCGCCGGTAAATCCGAGCGCAACATGATTGGCCTCGGAATTCAGCCGGATTGCCGTCTTTGCCCAGGGGTCGATATCGGCAGCCATCACCTCCCCGGCGCCGGCCATGGCCGCCGCAATGCCGACAAGGCCGGAGCCGCTGGCAAAATCCAGCACGCGTTTGCCCCGCACCATGTCCGGATGATCGAGGATGTAGCGCGCCAGCCCCTGCCCGCCCGCCCAGGCAAAAGCCCAGAAAGGCGGCGGCAGGCCGATGGCTTCCAGCTCCTCTTCCGTTTTCAGCCAGAGTTCATGCGCCTCGTTCGCCAGAAAGAGCGAAATCTCCGGCACATGCGGCGGCGGCAGCAGACTCGTATTGGCGCGAATGAAGGTTTCCGGGTCGGTCTTCAATGGTCTTCAGCGCGGCGGATTGTCGAGGCCGCCCATGCGGCAGACTTCGGCCCATTCGTCATCCGTCACCGGCTGCACGGAAAGGCGCATGGAGGTGACGAGCGACATCTTGGCGAGCTTCGCGTTCGCCTTGATGTCCTTCAGCGTCACCGGCTTTGGCATGTCCATGACGGCGCGGATATCGACGCAATCCCACTTCGGATCGCCCTTCGCGCTGGAGTCGGGATGCGACAGCGCTGCGACTTCAACGATGCCGACGATCTCCAGCCCGTCATTGGAATGGTAGAAGAACCCTTTGTCGCCGATCTGCATCGCCCGCATGTTGTTGCGCGCCAGATAGTTGCGCACGCCGGTCCATTCCGTACCTTTTTCACCGGCGGCCTTCTGCTGCTCCCAGGACCAAGAGGCAGGTTCGGATTTATAGAGCCAATGCGCCATGCTCACGCCTCCGGCTTGTTGAAGACCCAGTTGAAGGGCTTGATATCGACGCTTTCGAACAAACCGGCCATGGCGTAAGGGTCGGCATCGGCGAGCGCCTTTGCCTCTTGCGCTGTCTCCGCCTTGACAAGCACCAGACTGCCGCAGGCCTTGCCTTCGTCGTCAAGGAAAGGGCCGGCCATGGAGAGCTTGCCTTCGGCATTGAGTTTGTCGAGATAGGCAAGATGCGTCGGCCGCGTCTCCATGCGAACGTTCAGATGTCCCGGCTTGTCCTTGCATAGCAGGGCGAAAAGCATGTCTATTCTCCTATTCGGTGGTGATTGGACGCGTCATCAACTGCTCGATGGCGTCTGATATGTCGAGCCGGCCGTCGATGATGGCGGAAACGGCATCCGTGATCGGCATGCTGATCGCAAGCCCCGCGGCAAGCCGGGAGGCGACGGAAGCGGCAAACGCACCCTCCACCAGGGCGCCGTGGGTGGGATCAGTCTTTTCGCCGCGCCCGAGCGCAATGCCGAAACGCAGGTTTCGCGATTGATGACTCGTTGCCGTCAGCACCAGATCGCCGAGACCGGAAAGTCCGCGCACCGTATCGGCCTGCCCGCCTTTGGCCACGACGAAGCGCGACATTTCCGCGAGACCACGGGCGATCAATGCCGCACGGGCGGATTCGCCGATGCCGCGGCCCTCGACGATACCGCAGGCGATCGCCAGCACATTTTTGAGCGCGCCGCCGAGCTGCACGCCGATACGATCCGTGGAGGCATAGAGGCGGAAGGTCCGTCCGGAGATCGCCTGAGCGAGCCTCTCGGCCGTCTCCATGTCACCAGCGGCGATCGCCATCGCCGTCGGCAGCCCTTTGGCGATATCGGCGGCAAATCCCGGGCCGGAGAGAACCGCCACCGGATGGTCCGGCAGTTCCCGCTCGAGCATATCGGTCAAAAGATTGCCTGTCGTCCGCTCGATGCCCTTGGCGCAGGTGACGACAACGGCATGCTTTGACAGGTAGGGACCATATTGCCGCGCCGCGTCGGCCTGTGCCTGCGACGGCATCGCAAAAAGCACGATGGAAGCCCCGGTGACCGCATCCGCCTCGGCGGAAAATTCCAGAGCTTCGGGCAGCGGGATGCCGGGCAGCACAGCATCATGCAGCCGTTCTTCTTTCAGATCCTCGATCAGGGACGGATCGCGTCCGACGAGCGTCACGGCGCTGCGGCCGGCAAGGGCGATCACAGCGGCAAGCGCCGTGCCGAATGCGCCCGATCCGATGACGGCGATCTTTTCACTCATGCCTTGGCTCCTCTCTTTCCAAAGCCGATCAGCGTTTCGGCATTGGCATCGAGGGGCCAGCGCGAACGCGGCTGCACGTCGAGTGTATCAGGCGCTACGCCCGTAGCCATGCGCTCGAGCCCCGCCCAGGCGATCATCACCGCATTGTCGGTGCAAAGGCTGAGCGGCGGCGCAATGAAGCGGAAACCGTTCTTGTCGCAGAGCGCCTGGAGCGTGCCGCGCAGCTCGAGATTGGCAGCGACGCCGCCGGCAACGACCAGCGCCGGTTTCTCGTCGCTGCTCGGGAACTCCGTCTTGAACCGTTGCAGGCCGCGGCCGATGCGGTCCTTCAGTGTGCGCGAAATCGCCTTCTGGAACGAAGCGCAGATATCAGCCACATCCTGATCGCTGAGCGGCGCGATCTCTTGCGCCGCCTGCCGCACCGCCGTCTTCAGGCCGGAAAACGAGAAGTCGAGCCGCGCCTCGCCGACGAGCGGGCGCGGAAAATCGAAACGATCGGCATTGCCGTCGCGCGCCATCCGCTCCACCGCCGGACCGCCGGGATAGGGCAGGCCGAGCAGTTTTGCCGTCTTGTCGAAAGCTTCGCCGAGTGCATCGTCGATCGTCGTGCCCCAACGTTCATACTCTCCGACGCCACGCACCAGGATCAGCTGGGTATGGCCGCCGGAGACGAGCAGCACCAGATAGGGAAAGGAGAGCCCGTCGGTCAGCCGCGCCGTCAGCGCATGGCCCTCGAGATGGTTGACAGCATAGAGCGGTTTGCCGGCGGCCTTGGCGATTGCCTTGCCGGTCATCAATCCGACAAGCAATCCGCCGATCAGACCCGGGCCTGACGTGGCGGCGATGGCGTCGACATCATCAAGCGACACATTGGCGCGTTTCAGCGCCTGTTCGATCAGTTCGTCCAACGCCTCGACATGGGCGCGCGCGGCGATCTCCGGCACCACGCCGCCATAGGCGCTGTGCTCGTCGAGCTGGGAAAGCACGACGTCCGACAGGACGTTGCAATGCCCCTCCGCATCACGCTCGACGACGGCGGCGGCGGTCTCGTCGCAGCTTGTTTCGATGCCGAGGATGCGCAGAAAGGGAACCATTGGCCTGTTCGTTGATTGCGATGGAACGGAAACCCGTTTACGAGAATTCCGGTAACAACGGAACAGAGCGGATGCAAACAAAACCTTTCCGGATCGGCACGCGGGGCAGCCCGCTGGCGCTTGCCCAGGCGCATGAGGCCCGCGACAGGCTGATGGCGGCGCATCATCTGCCTGAAGAGATGTTCGAAATCGTCGTACTGACCACCAAGGGCGACCGCATCACCGACCGATCGCTGGCCGAGATCGGCGGCAAGGGCCTCTTCACCGAAGAGCTCGAACAGAAGCTTGTGTCGGGCGAGCTGGATTTCGCCGTGCACTCCGCCAAGGACATGCCGACGCACCTGCCGGACGGCCTTCACCTCTCTGCCTATCTGCCGCGCGAGGATATCCGCGACGCCGTCGTCGGCCGCACCGCACCCAGACTGATCGACCTGCCGCATGGCGCCACCGTCGGCTCTGCGTCGCTGCGCCGCCAGGCGCTGATCCGCCGCATGCGGCCCGACATCAACGTCATCACCTTCCGCGGTCTCGTCGAAACCCGCCTGCGCAAGCTCGAAGAGGGGCAAGCGGATGCAACCTTGCTGGCGCTAGCCGGCCTCAAACGACTCGGCAAGGTCGAGGTGATCACCGATATCCTCGACCCCGATAGCTTCCCACCGGCGCCGGCGCAGGGGGCGATCTGCATCGAAAGCCGCGTCGGCGACACAAAAATCGATGACCTCTTGGCGGCGGTCAACGATGCCGCGACCTTCGACACCGTCTCCTGCGAACGCGCCTTCCTCGCTGCTCTCGACGGCTCCTGCCGCACGCCGATCGGCGGCTATGCCGTTTGCGAGGGCGACCTCATTCGATTCTCCGGCCTGATCATCACGCCCGACGGCCGCAGCCAGCATGCGGTGACCACCGATGGCCACCGCCGCGACGCGGCCGCACTCGGCACCCGCGCCGGCCAGGATGTGCGCGCTAGAGCCGGCAGCGCCTTCTTCGACGACTGGCACTGAAGCGGCCATGCGTGTGCTCGTCACCCGCCCCGCGCATTCGGCGACAAGAACAGCACAACGTCTGCGCGACATGGGCCACGAGCCGCTGCTGCTGCCGCTGCGTCGGCCGGTGCACGACAGGGCCGCAGCCGCAAGCGCGCTTACGGCCAGCAGCGGTGCAATCGCTGTGACCAGCGCCGAGGCGGTCAGGGTCGTTTCCGCCCTCGGCGATCAGCTCTACCCGCATCTGGCCCGCCCGCTTTTCGCGGTCGGAGACGCGACGGCGCAAGCCGCGGAAAGCCTCGGCTTCCGATCGGTCGCCTCTTCCTCTGGCAACGGACGCGATCTTGCCGAGCTCGTCGCGGCGCAAGGGGTGAATCGTTTGCTCTATCTTGCTGGGATACCGCGCGCCGAAACTTTTGAACAAGGAATGCTTGAACGCGGCATCCGTTTTTCCGTCGCCGAATGCTATCGCATGACGCCGGTTGTTCCGAGCCCGATTGAGATCGAAGCTCTCTTTTCCGGCGGCCGCCCGAACGCCGTTCTCTTCTATTCCCGGCAGGCGGTGGAAGATTTTTTTCACCTGGCAGAGCTGCGATCAGCCCTGTCGGAACACCGCGAAACCCGCCTTCTCTGCCTGAGCGAAGCGGTAGCACAGGCCATTCCGATGTCCCTGAAAGAAACCGTGGCGATTTCGTCCATGCCGCATGAGCAAAGTCTTTTGTCGCTGCTTTGAAGGCTCTAGCCGCCCAAATTTGATCTAACCTCTTCCCTTAACTGGCATCACTGTCTAGTTTCGTTGCAATGCAGGATAAAGAGGACCTCATGGTATCGGGAAACCCGCCACGCCATTCGAAGAGCGCCGATGAGCCGGTCACGATCGACCTCGATGCACAGGACTTCGCCTCCGAAGCCGATACCGAAAAGCCGGTGAACAATCATTCCGGCGACGCCGACAGCCACCCTGCGGATCTCGGCCCGCCGCCCGAAACCGATGCGGCGTCGCAGCCTGAACCCGAAAGCAGGCCCGAATCGGAGCCGGAGGAGGAGGAGAAGTCGGCAGCCGCCGAATCTTCCTTCACACCCCCTGCCGAACAGCCCGCGCGGCGGGGCGCCGGCACCTCCGGTCTTATCGCCGCCGGCATTTTCGGCGGTCTCGTGGCGCTGCTTGGCGCTGGTGTCATTCAATATGCAGGTTACCTCCCGGGTTCCTCCGCCCCGCAGACCTCGTCCGAGATCGCCGATCTCTCCGGTGAGATCGAAGGCTTGAAACAGACCGTCGCCAACCTTGCCGCCAATCCCGTAAACACGGGTGACGGCGCGTTCGAGACGCGGATTGCCGCGCTGGAAACGGCTGCGAAGAACACCGCAGCGGCGCCATCGGCAGATCCTGCAAATGTCGAGGCGCTCAACCAGAAGGTTGCAGAGCTCAGCAGTCAGGTCGACCAGCTGCGCTCGATGCTTGCCCAGTCCTCCGACCAACAGACGAGCAGCGACGCCGATATCGCCAAGCGCCTCGCCGAGGCCGAAAAGAAACTCAATGAGCCACGCGAGGATGTTGCCGTCGCGCGAGCCATCGCGGCCGCCGCCCTGAAGGCGGCGATCGATCGCGGCGGGCCGTTCCTGGCCGAGCTGGACACCTTCGCCGGCGTCGCACCTGACGATCCTGCTGTCGCCGACTTGCGTGGCTTTGCCGAGACCGGCGTTCCCTCACGCGCCGACCTGATGCGTCAGGTTCCCGACGTTGCAACCGCCATAATCGAATCGATCAATCAGCCGGGTCCGAACCAGAGCTGGTCGGATCGGCTGATGGCGAGTGCAAAATCGCTGGTGACGGTCCGACCCGTCGGCAATATCGAAGGTGAGAGCGTCGAAGCGATCGCCGCCCGCATGGAGGACAAGGTGAAGAACGGCGATCTGCCCGGCGCCTCCGCCGAATGGAATGCTCTACCGCCCCCCGGCAAACAGGCGTCCGCCGCCTTCAAGCAGTCTCTGGAGGCGCGCATCCGTGTCGAGGAGCTGGTTGGCGGGGCGCTGTCGAAGGCGGTCAGCGGCGCCGGCAAGGAAGGGTGAGACCATGACCAGGCTTGTTATCTTCGCCTTGCTCGTCCTGCTTCTTGCCTACGGCTTCTCCTGGTTCGCCGACCGTCCCGGGGACATCTCGCTGATCTGGGAAGGCCAGATCTACCAGACGAAACTGATCGTCGCCGTCAGCGCGATCATCGCCCTTATCGCCGCCGTGATGATCGCCTGGTGGTTCGCCCGGTTGATCTGGACTTCGCCGCATTCGGTGACACGCTATTTCCGCGCCCGCAAGCGCGATCGCGGCTATCAGGCGCTGTCGACCGGCCTGATCGCCGCGGGCGCCGGCAATGCATTGCTCGCCCGCAAGATGGCGGCTCGTTCGCGTGGCCTCATCCGCGCCGATCAGGAGCCGCTGATCAATCTGCTCGAGGCTCAGGCGGCACTGATCGAAGGCCGCCATGATGAGGCGCGCGCCAAGTTCGAAGCCATGGCCAACGACCCGGAAACGCGCGAACTTGGGCTGCGCGGCCTCTATCTCGAAGCCCGCCGCCTCGGAGCCAACGAGGCCGCCCGCCAATATGCCGAAAAGGCCGCCGACAATGCCCCTTATCTGCCCTGGGCCGCCCAGGCGACCCTCGAATATCGCAGCCAAGCCGGCCGCTGGGACGATGCGATCCGACTGCTCGAGCAGCAGAAGGCCGCCCGCGTCGTTGACAAACCCGAGGCCAACCGCCTGCACGCCGTGCTGCTGACGGCACGCGCCACCGAAAAGCTGGAAGGCAACCCGGCCGGCGCCCGCGACGACGCCCTGCAGGCGCTGAAGCTCGCCGCCGATTTCGTTCCGGCCGCTCTCATTGCCGCGAAGGCACTGTTCCGCGAAGGCGGTCTGCGCAAGGCCGCTTCAATCCTCGAACAAGTATGGAAATCGGCGCCTCATCCCGAGATCGGCCAGACCTATGTCAGAGCCCGCAGCGGCGATTCCACACTCGACCGCCTGAAACGCGCCGAACGGCTGGAAGCGATGCGCCCGAACAATGTCGAATCTCTTCTTGTCGTCGCTAAGGCGGCGCTCGACGCGCAGGAATTTGCCAAGGCGCGCGCCAAGGCGGAAGCGGCGGCGCGCATTGAGCCGCGTGAAGCCGCCTTCCTGCTCCTGGCCGACATCGAGGAGGCCGAGACCGGCGACCAGGGCCGCGTGCGCCACTGGCTGACGCAGGCGCTGAAAGCCCCGCGCGATCCCGCCTGGGTTGCGGATGGTTTCGTCTCCGACAAATGGCTGCCGGTGTCGCCGGTCACCGGCCGTTTGGACGCCTTCGAATGGAAAGCGCCCTTCGGTCAGATCGAGGGGCCGCTCGAAGACGGTTCTGCACCCGCTTCCATAGAAACTGCTCTGAAGACCCTGCCGCCGCTGCGTGACGTCAAACCGGAAAGCCCGGTCAACGATCACCGCATTATTGAGCTGGAACGCGCCGCGACGATCGCCGAGGCTGTGCGCCCGGCGCCGGCAAAGCCGAAACCCGTCGAAGCCGCCGCCAGCGGCAAAGCGCCAGCACCGAACGAAGCAAAGCCCTTTTTCGGCGGGCTGCCGGATGATCCCGGCGTTCGCGATCCCAGGACGGAACCGGAACCCAAGACACGGCTTCGCCTTTTCTGACACGGAACGAAACCCGCATGTTCGAACGCTTTCAGGCATTCTTCCAGAATCTCACCGCCGATCGTCCGAAGAAAGGCTTTGCCCCCGATGACCCGCGCATCGCGGTGGCAGCACTCTGCATGCAGGTCATGGAAGCCGACGGCCAGATCAAGGCCAGTGAAAAGAAGCGGCTGCGCAAGCTCTTGAAGGAGCAGTATTCGCTCGACAGCAAGCAGCTCGATGCTTTGATGGCCGCCGGCCTCGAAGCCGAAAGCTCCGCCGTCGACTATTATCGCTTCACCGCCGATCTGAAACGCCATCTCGATACCGAGCAACGTCTGGAGCTGATCGGCATTCTCTGGGACATCGTTTATGCCGACGGCGAGCGCAGCGAGATGGAAGATCATGTCATCTGGCGTATCGCCGATCTGCTCGGGGTCTCCTCACGCGAACGCATTCAAAAGCGGCAGGAGGCGGCCGCCAGGGTAACGGATATCCAGGTTGCGCAAGACGATGCCGACTGAGCAAAACCCGAACCGGGACCGGCGCCCGATCCTTATCGTCCTGCATCAGGAGCGATCCAGTGCCGGACGTGTCGGGCAATTGCTGGTCGAAAAAGGCTACTGCCTCGATATCCGTCGCCCGGTCCTCGGTGATCCGCTTCCGACGACGCTCGCAGACCATGCCGGCGCCGTCGTCTTCGGCGGACCGATGAGCGCCAACGATCCGGATGACTTTGTCAAGAAGGAGATCGACTGGATCGAGGTCCCGCTACGGGAAAAGCGCCCTTTTCTCGGTATCTGCCTCGGTGCCCAAATGCTGGTGCGTCATCTCGGCGGCAAGGTGCAGCCGAATGCCGACGGCTCGACGGAGATCGGCTGGTACCCGCTGCACCCGACCGAGAAGGGCCGCCTGCTGATGCACTGGCCGAAGATGGTCTATCATTTTCACCGCGAAGGCTTCGAGCTGCCACACGGCGCCGACCTGCTCGCCGAAGGCGATGCCTACCCGAACCAGGCCTTCCGCTACGACGGCAACGCCTGGGGCCTGCAGTTCCATGCCGAGCTCACCCGGGTGATGATGCATCGCTGGGTCGTGCACGGTGCGCATCGCTTCATTCTGCCGAACGCCCAGCAGGGCCGCGAACACCTTGAGGGCCGCATGCTGTTCGACGCGCCGCTGAGAGCCTGGCTGACAGAATTCCTCGATCTCGTCTTCGAGGGAAAGACGGCGAAGGCGACACCGTCTATTACTCTGCACGCATAATCCCGCTTAGCGGTCAGGCGGGTGCGTCGAGCGTGTCGATCCTGCGCAGCTTCGGGAAACTGGAAGCCCAGATCGCCGCAACCGCCAGAGTTCCCATCCCGCCGATGATGACTGCCGGCACCGCGCCGAAGACCGACGCCATCGTGCCCGCCCTGAATTCGCCGAGCTCGTTCGAAGCGCCGACAAAGACCATGTTGACCGCATTGACGCGGCCGCGCAGATGGTCGGGTGTCCAGAGCGCGATCAGACTCTCGCGTACATAGACCGATACCATGTCGGCCGCCCCCATCAGCGCCAGCGCTGCGATCGAAATTTCGGTATTGGTCGAGGCGCCAAAGATAATGGTGCCGACACCGAACAGAGCGACGCCGATGAACATATAGAGGCCGGCGCGGTGTTTCAGCGGATAGGCGGCGAGGAAGATCGCCATGGCGATGGCTCCGAGCCCCGGTGCTGCCCTCAGCAGTCCGAGTCCCCAGGGGCCAAGCGTCAGAATATCGCGGGCGAAGATCGGCATCAGCGCGGTTGCGCCGCCGAGCAGAACGGCGAAGAGATCGAGCGAAATCGCGCCGAGCACGACCTTTTCGGCGCGGATGAAACTGAAGCCGCCGAGGATCATCGCCCAACTCTTGGCCTCGCCCGTCGTCTTCTGTTCCGGCTTCGGGATCATGAAGAGAAGAGCCGCCCCGAGGATGGAAAAGATGACCGCCACCGTATAGGCCGTCGTCGCGCTGACCCCGTAGAGCAGGCCGCCGATAACAGGCCCGGTGATCGCCGCCAGCTGCCAGGATGATGAATTCCAGGCGATCGCATTGGAAAGAGCGTGCTCGGGCACGAGATTGGGTGCGAGAGACTGCACCGCCGGCGACATGAAGGCGCGCTCGACACCGAAGATCAAAAGCACCGCAAAGACCGGCCAGGGAGCGAAGGTCTCCGTCGCCGTCATGATCAGCAGCGCCAGCGTGCAGAGCGCGCTTACCAGCGAGCAAAGAGCGGCGATGGCCCGGCGATTGTGCCGATCGGCGACCGAACCGGTGACGAGGATGAGCAGCAGCGACGGCAGGAACTGTACCAGCCCGATCAGACCGAGATAGATCGCCTTGCCGGTCTGATCGTACATCTGCCAGCCGACGGCGACACTGACGATCTGCTGCGAGAAGGAAAGCAGGAAACGCGCAAAGAAGAAGCGCGTGTACGACGGATGCCGAAACGCGGCGAAACGGTCTCCGGTGGGCGAAAACGACATGGGCCTTGTCCGAGGAAGCGGGCGCCGGAATGGCTGCGAGGCCGCCCGTTAAACGTGATCTGCCATGCGTTTCGACATGGCACTTGCCCGTTTAGTCGCCAATGTCTACATGTCTGTCAACAACCAATTGGAGACGACGATGTTTGCCTTGTTTCAAACCATTGATTTGGTTTTGAATATTTACACCTGGATACTCATTGCCAGTGCCGTTTTCTCCTGGCTCTATGCGTTCAACGTTATCAATTCCAGCAACCAATTCGTAAATTCGGTCGGCATGTTCCTCTATAATGTCACCGAACCCGCGCTGAAGCCGATCCGCCGTCTGCTGCCGAATCTGGGCGGCATCGATATTTCTCCGATCATCCTGCTGGTGATCATCTTCTTCCTGCGCACCTTCCTTTGGACCACCCTATACCCGCTGGTCGCTTGAACCCTCCCTGGAGGCTGTTCGCCGACCATCTTTGCCTCGCCGTTCGGCTGACACCGAATGGCGGGCGTGACGCGATCGATGGCGTCGAAGCGGATAGCGACGGCGAGACCCTGCTGAAGGCACGCGTCACGTCAGTGCCCGAGAAGGGCAAGGCCAACAAGGCGCTGATCCTTCTGATCGCCCGGTCGCTGCGCATTCCGAAATCCAGCATCAGCCTCGTCTCCGGCGAGACGGCGCGCAAAAAAATCCTCCGGATCGACGGAGATCCGGAGGATTTGGTAAAAAAGCTCGAAGCGTTATTAGGCTGAGCGTTCAGCCCTTCGCCTTCTTGGCCCGCTCGACGGCTTCGATGATGAGCTGGCCGGCTTCCTTGGAATCGCCCCAGCCGAAGATCTTCACCCACTTGCCGGGCTCCAGATCCTTGTAGTGTTCGAAGAAGTGCTCGATCTGCTTCAGCGTGATCTCCGGGAGATCGGTAAAGTCCTTCACCTTCTCATAGCGCAGCGTCAGCTTCGGCGACGGCACGGCAATGATCTTCTCGTCCTTGCCGGAATTGTCTTCCATCTTCAGCACGCCGATCGGGCGGACGTTGATGACGCAGCCCGGAACCAGCGGCCGGGTGCTGGCGATCAGCACGTCGATCGGGTCGCCGTCTTCAGACAGGGTGTGCGGTACGAAACCGTAATTGCCCGGATAGGTCATCGGCGTATAGAGAAAACGATCGACGACCAGCGTGCCGGCCTCCTTGTCCATTTCATACTTGATCGGATGACCGCCAACAGGAACCTCGACGATAACGTTGACGTCTTCAGGTGGATTCTTACCGATTGAAATGGCGTCGATGCGCATAGGATACTCCCGCGGGGTTGAATTGCTCGAAGCCAGATAATCAGTTTCATCTCGCAACGCAACACGGCAGATCACCGATGCGTGATGACACCGGCGTGATGCCGCAAAAACTTTGGAAGAGAGGCGTGCGACGCCCGAGCAGGCCGATCAGTTCCAGATGAAACCGATCTTCTTCAACTGCTTGTGGTCGAAATTTTCCATACCTTCGCAGAAATCGGTCCCGCCGTGGTGGCGGTAGAAGCGGCTGGCGCCCTCGTTTTCCTCGAGGCACCAGACGACCAGGCCGTTGCAGCCGAGCGACTTCAACAGCCGGCGCGCCTCGCCGAACAGCATGTGGCCGAGACCGATGCCCTGATATTCGGGGCGAAGATAAAGCTCGTAGATTTCGCCTTCCTGCGGCAGGGCGCGGGCACGGTTGAGACCGAGCGTCGCATAACCGGCGACCGTCCCTGCCACATCAAGGACCAGCAATGTCGCAGGCCCGCGCGTGGCCTTGCGCCACCAGTTCTCGCCGCGACGCTCGATCATCTGCGTCAGCGCGCGATGCGGAATGATGCCTGCATAGGTATGTTGCCAGGCGAGCCTGTGCGTTTCCGAAATGGCTCGGGCATCGTGCGGTTCGGCCCGCCGGACATCGATCGACAACGTCTTCATAACGCTTACTCTGGTCCTGCCGCAGGCAATTAACCATATGCGGCGAGCGCATCGTGATCGATTGCCCACAGACTTGATATGTGGACGACAGATAAAATTTAACGCTTTTTTAACGATTGTCACAAGTCGGAATCAACGCAGCGCACAATAAAAAACCCCGGCTCGAAGGCCGGGGTTTGAAAGCGGTAACGACTGAGCTCTTAGAGAGCCGCCTTGGTCTTTTCGAACCGCTTGCGGTCGTTGGCGTCGAGATACATCTTGCGCAGGCGAATGGACTTCGGCGTGACCTCGACCAGTTCGTCTTCCTGGATCCAGGAGAGCGCGCGCTCCAGAGTCATGCGGATCGGCGGGGTCAGCTTGACAGCTTCGTCCTTGCCGGCGGCGCGGATGTTGGTCAGCTTCTTGCCCTTCAGAACGTTGACCTCGAGGTCGTTGTCGCGGGTGTGAATGCCGATGATCATGCCCATATAGACCTTTTCGCCGGCGTCGATGATCATCGGCCCGCGGTCTTCCAGGTTGAACAACGCGTAAGCAACGGCTTCACCGGCTTCGTTGGCGAGCAGCACGCCGTTGACGCGGCCGCCGATCTCACCCTTGTAGGGCTGGTAGCTGTGGAACAGGCGGTTCATGATCGCGGTACCGCGCGTATCCGTCAGCAGTTCCGACTGATAGCCGATCAGGCCGCGGGTCGGCGCGTAGAAAACCAGACGGACGCGGTTGCCGCCCGACGGGCGAAGCTCGACCATTTCGGCCTTGCGCTCCGACATCTTCTGCACAACGACGCCGGAATGCTCCTCGTCGACGTCGATCAGAACTTCCTCGATCGGCTCAAGAAGCTGGCCGCTCTCGTCCTTGTGCATGACGACGCGCGGACGCGAAACGGCAAGCTCGAAGCCTTCGCGGCGCATGTTTTCGATCAGAACGGCGAGCTGAAGTTCGCCACGGCCGGAGACGAAGAACGAGTCCTTGTCGGCGCTTTCCTCGATCTTCAGGGCAACGTTGCCTTCGGCTTCCTTGAACAGGCGGTCGCGGATGACGCGAGAGGTCACCTTGTCGCCTTCGGTGCCGGCAAGCGGTGAGTCGTTGACGATGAACGACATGGTGACGGTCGGCGGATCGATCGGCTGTGCCTTCAGGGCTTCCGTCACGGACGGATCGCAAAAGGTGTCGGCGACGGTGCCCTTGGAAAGGCCGGCGATGGCGACGATATCGCCCGCATGCGCTTCTTCGATCGGCTGACGCTCGATGCCGCGGAAGGCGAGAATCTTGGAAATGCGGCCCTGCTCGATGAGCTTGCCATCCTGACCGAGAACCTTGACGGCCTGGTTCGGCTTGATCGAGCCGGAGGCGATACGGCCGGTGATGATGCGACCGAGGAAGTTGTTGGCCTCGAGGATGGTGCCGATCATCCGGAACGGACCTTCTTCGACCTTCGGCTCGGGCACGTGCTTGATGACGAGGTCGAGCAGCGGCGCGAGACCTTCGTCGCTCGGGCCTGCCGGATCGTAGTTCATCCAGCCGGCGCGGCCGGAACCGTAAAGGATCGGGAAGTCCAGCTGCTCGTCGGTCGCATCAAGCGCCGCGAAAAGGTCGAAAACCTCGTTGACCACTTCATCGGCGCGCGCATCGGGACGGTCGATCTTGTTGATCGCAACGATCGGACGCAGACCGACCTTGAGGGCCTTGCCGACGACGAACTTGGTCTGCGGCATCGGGCCCTCGGCAGCGTCCACGAGAACGATCGCACCGTCCACCATCGACAGAATGCGCTCGACTTCACCGCCGAAATCGGCGTGGCCGGGCGTGTCGACGATGTTGATGCGCGTGTCCTTCCATTCGATGGAAGTCGCCTTGGCGAGAATGGTGATGCCGCGCTCTTTTTCGATGTCGTTGGAATCCATCACGCGTTCCATGACGCGCTGGTTCTCGCGGAAGGAGCCGGACTGTTTCAGAAGCTCGTCAACGAGAGTGGTCTTGCCATGGTCAACGTGCGCGATGATCGCGATGTTGCGAAGTGCCATATGTCATAATCTCTGAGGCTGGGGCGCTACGCCAAGTGGACGCGCCATTTACGTTTGGCGCGCTCTTACCGGTTTTTTCGCGATTGCGAAAGGGGGTCGCGCGCGAAAGCTGCGGCATGGCTGCCGCCATGCCGCTCGCTTCTCTGTCATTAAACTGTCTTAAGCGTCGCTGCCTGTCAATTCCTCGAAGGTGGCGAGTCCCTTTTTGACCAGCATAGCATCCGGCCTCGGCAGCTTGCCGCGGAAGCCCTTATAGGCTTCCTCGGGATCAACTGAGCCGCCGGTGGAATAGATATTCTCCTTGAGCTTGCGCGCCATCTCGCCGTTGAAGGCGTCTCCCGTCTCCTCGAAGGCGGCAAAGGCATCGGCGTCGAGAACTTCCGACCACATGTAGGAATAATAGCCGGCCGAATAACCGCCGGAGAAGATGTGCTGGAAGTGCGGTGTGGCATGGCGCATGACGATCGACTTCGGCATGCCGATCTCGGCCAGCACCTCCGCCTGCACCGCCATCGGATCGTCAACCGCTTCGCGCGTATGAAACGCCATATCGACAAGCGCCGACGAGGTGAATTCGACGGTATTGAAGCCGGCATTGAAGGTGCGGGCCGCCAGCACCTTGTCGAGCAGCGCCTGTGGCATCGGCTCGCCTGTCTCGAAATGCACGGCGTATTCCTTGAGGATGGCTGGAACAGTCAGCCAGTGCTCATAAAGCTGCGAGGGCAACTCCACGAAATCGCGCGAGACGCCGGTGCCGGAAACCGAGGGATAGGTGACGTTTGAAAGCATGCCGTGAAGCGCATGGCCAAATTCATGAAACAGCGTGCGGGCATCGTCGAGCGACAGCAGCGCCGGCTTGCCTTCAGCGGGTTTGGCGAAATTGCAGACATTGTAGATGATCGGCAATTCGCCCCGGCGGCCGTTCTTCAGTTGCAGCTTGTGCTGCGATTGCAGCGAGCTCATCCAGGCGCCTGAGCGTTTCGAGCTGCGGGCGAAATAATCGCCGAGGAAAAGGGCGACCAGTCTGTCGTCCCGATCCCTGATTTCGAACACTCTGACGTCGGGGTGATAAGCCGCGACACCCTTCTTCTCGACCGCGCGGATGCCGAACAGCCGGCCAGCCACGTCAAAGCAGGCGTCGATGATCTTTTCGAGCTGCAGGTAGGGCTTGAGCTCGGCCTCGGAAAAATCGAACTTCCGCGCCCGGATCTTTTCGGCATAGTGGCGCCAGTCCCACGGCATCACCTCATGGTTCCGCCCCTCCTCGGCGATTAGTGCCGCGATGTCGAGCTCTTCCTCGCCGGCGCGTTTCACCGCCCGCGCCCAGACGGCCCTAAGCAGGTCGTTCACCGCATCGGCCGTCTTGGCCATCGTGTTGTCGAGCTTCAGCTCAGCGAAATTCCCGTAGCCGAGCAGCTTCGCCACCTCGTGGCGCAGGGCCAGCGTTTCCTTGATGACGCCGCGATTGTCCGTCTCCCCGCCGTTTGCGCCGCGCGCCACCCATGCCTTGAAAGCCTGTTCGCGCAGATCCCGGCGCTCCGAAAAGGTCAGGAACGGCTCGATGATCGAGCGCGACAGCGTTACCGCATATTTGCCCTCCTCGCGGCGTTCGCGCGCCGCCGCTGCCATCGCGTCGCGCAGGAATTCCGGCAGCCCGTCGAGCTCTGCACCCTCGGATAGCATCAGCGCCCAGGCCTTCTCGTCGGCCAGCACGTTCTGGCCGAACTGCGTGCCGAGACCCGCGAGCTTTTCGTTGATCGCCGCAAGTTTCTCCTGCTCGGGCTTTTCGAGCTTTGCGCCGGATTTGACGAAGCCTTTCCAATGGCGTTCCAGCACCCGCGTCTGCTCCAGCGTCAGGCCGAGGCTCGCGCGGTTCTCCCAAAGCGTATCGATGCGTGCAAAGAGTGCGGCATTCATCCCGATCTTCGAATAGTGCCGTGACATCTTCGGCGAAATCTCCCGCTCGAGCGCCTGGATGACTTCGTTGGTATGTGCGCCCGCCTTGTTCCAGAACAGCGCCGAAACGCGCGACAGTGCATCGCAGGCGATCTCCAGCGCCACCACCGTATTGTCGAATGTCGGCGCATCGCTATTTCGGGCAATCTCATCGATCTCCTGTTCATGCGCGGCGAGCGCCACATCGAAAGCGGCAGAAAAATCGCCATCATCGATGGCATCGAAACGTGGCAGACCGTGGAGAGCGTCCCAGTTGACGAGCGCCGGATTGAAATCATGGGGAGAAGCCATCGGAGAATTCCTTTTGGTATGCGAACGGATGGTCAATATAGGAGAGCCGCCGCAGAATTGGTATGTCGCCGCGTTAGGCGTTTGCCTCGTCGGGCGATCTGACGCAGGTCAGCCAAAGCCGGGGCACAAGATTTGACAATTGAAAATTAACTATTTGTTAACGATTGACGCGAATCACCCACAGGCGCTAGTTTCCCGATGATCTTCCTGCCAGGGGACATGCGTCATGGAAATTTTTTCCCTGCGGTCTTCTCAGAGTTTGTTATTTAAAAACAACCCTAATAACGCAAGAAATTCGAAGACTGCCGATATTCAAATCGAGACCAAGGCTCCGGCCCCGGTTTCGTTCCAGCTCGAAGATAATCTCGACGAGGGGCCGGATTTCACCGCCGTCAGCCCAGGCGAGCTGCGCAACTACGCCCGCCAAAGCTTCGATAGCGGCCTGATCGATCAGAACACTTACGCCGCGATCTCCGAACCATTGCCGATGCATGCGATCGATCCACTGGGCAATATCATCGATCTCTCAAGCGTCACCGACGGCACGAGTTTCAATTTCCTCGATTATTACAAAAATCAGCTGCAGGTCGCCATGTCGATCGGCGATCCTCATGAAGTCCAGACGCTAAAGTCGATCGTCACTTTCCTGAACGGCTGAGCGAATGCGCCTCGCCTAAAATGAGGCGCTTCAAGCCTTGCGCCAGCCGATGAGGCCGGGCGTTGCATGCCATAGCGCCTGGGCGGCAAAGCCCATGAACAGCACGCCGGACGAGCGCACGATCAGCCGCTCATGCGCGCGATAGAAGCGACGAACCGCCCCCGCCCCGATGATGCCGATCAGAATGACGTCGGCTGTCACGAAACCCAGGAAAGACACAACGAGAAGCACCGGCAGCGCCTCGAAATCGAGCGCGCCGGCCGAGCCCGCGACCAGCGCCGTGAAGGTAGCAAGCGCCACTGGATAACCCTTGGGGTTGGTGACGCCGAAAATCAGGCCACGCCGGAACGGCCGCTCGACCATAACAAGCGCCTGCCCGTCCGGTTTCGGTTTGGCGTTGACTGCGCCCCAACCGATCCAGGCGAGGTAGAAACCGCAGGCGAGCCCGAGCAGATCGAAGACGAAGGTCCCGATCGTCTTCGCCCCGACGATCGCAATCAGCGCCAGCGACGACCAAATGAGATCCCCGACCAGATGCCCCATCATGAACAAGGCGCCCGCCTTACGCCCCTGCCCGGCGCCGATGCCGAGCAGTTGCAGGAAGGCGGGTCCGGGAATGAGCACGTATAAAAGTGCCGCCAGAAAGGCGCCGAAGAGCAGAGACTGCGTCATGGAAATGCTCCGAGGGTGACTGCCGCAGGGTAAGTCATCCCCGGCATCCGTCAAGGGCATGGGCGCGGCTTCCGGCTCGAAGCGGAAATTGCCGAATTGGCGCATTACTGGTGTGCGCTGCCGATTGCCGGTACGGTAAACTTCACGACCTTTCCGCCCAGCGCTTCATGTTCCGGCGTAGCCATTTCGATGAGCACTTTATGCTCGCCTGGCGGCAGGCCCGTCAGGACGATTGCGCCGGCGCCGCCCGCGTCAGCCCACCGCCAAGGCAGATCGTCAATGCTGACATGAAGGTGACCGACCCTCGGCGAGACGTCGCTGGCGCTCGCGCCGAAGATTGGCAGGATGCGGAAATTCTCGGTTCGGTAGGGAATGATTGCCACCGCCCGGCTCGCGAGCGGTCCCGCAAGGGGCTGATCCACGACGAGTTTGGGTGCGGGCTCGTTCTTGATGGGAAGGAACTGCGTCGGCGTTTCCGCGTGGATGGGCGTGCCGGCGGCTAGCAGTAAAGCTGCCGTTGTGAGGGCTCTTGCGACCGTGGTCATGACGACATCCTCTAGTGTTCGCGCCGGTCCTAGCCTACATCTTCTCGGGACGCCGCGATATCGGGTTGGAATGCCTTGATCGGAGACCGATCAAGCAACGTTGAGTTCGACGGCAATATTACCGCGGGTGGCCTTCGAATAAGGGCAGAGCTGGTGAGCGCGCTCGATCAGAGACCTGGCGAGATCCGCCTCGATGCCCGGCAGCTTCGCATTCAGCCGTGCCTGCAGCACATAGCCGCCGTCATTTGAGACTAGGTCAATCTCGGCGTGGATGGCAGCGTCGGCGGGAACACGAATCTGGCGCTCCGCTGCCGCTCTCCCGACCGCGCCGAGGAAGCAGGCGGACCAGCCGGCAGCGAAGAGCTGCTCGGGATTGGTGCCTGCACCCGAGGAACCGGGCGGGGATAATTTGACGTCGAGGCGTTCATCGGAACTGCGCGACGCGCCGTCACGCCCCCCGGTGGTGCTTGTTTTGCCTGTGTAGATGACAGTCGACATTCGGATACTCCTTGTTGGATTTCAGCCGGGAAGAGAGCCGCGGCTGGCACGCGCCGCCCAGGATCAATGGGGCTTTAGGTTGCGATGACGGGAAGATGAGTTTCGCAAGACCGGTCCGGTAGCGAGCAGAAGCGAGAGTGAGCCTCTCGTTTTCTCGCGCTACCGCCGGTGCCCGCGTTGCGCGATCTTTAGGGCAGCAACCGAAATCGCGACCGCTGAAGCGGTCCGCTTTCACATCCGTCCGGGAGACCGACATGAACACGCATTTCAAACGCAAGATCGTCTTCGCTCTGTCGATGGGCGTCGTGACGACAGGGCTGATCTCTTTCACGCTGCTCGCGTTCAATCTGGGCTTCTCAAAGGGGTTCATCCTGACATGGCTCCGCTCGTGGGGCATCGCCTATCTCATCGTCATCCCCGCCATCCTGATGATCGGCCCTCGCCTTCAGGCGCAGATCGACCGCGTCATCCGAGACGCGTAGGAGGAACATCAAGATGACATTGGCCACGCTTCGCCGCGGCCGCAGTCAAAGAAGTGGGCGCTTCATTCCGGTGACTGCGCATCGCCATAGCTGCCGCAAGCTGCGCGAAGTCGGGGGAGCGCCCAATCGATGAAGGCGCGCACCTTCAGAGCGAGCAAGCCCTGACGCGAATAGACGATGTGGATCGGCTTGGGCTCGCCGTCATAGTCCTTCAAAATCTGCACGAGCGCGCCCGAGGACACCTCCGCCGGAACTTGGTAGTCGAAGAGGCGGGCGATCCCGACCCCATTCGACGCGGCGGCAACGCAATTGGGCGCCGTGTTCACTTCGATCCGGCTCCGCGGCATGACCTCGACGGGCTTCCCCTCGATCTCGAAGCTCCAAAAGAACGACCGCTTGTGGAACATGATCCCATCATGATTGGCGAGCTCGGTGGGATGTTGAGGAACGCCATGCCGTTCCAGATAGGCCGGGCTTGCGCAAGTCAGGAGACGGAACTCGCCGGCCTTGACGGCATAGAGCGAACTGTCGACCAACTCGCCAAGACGGATGGCGACATCGACCTGCTCGTTGACCAGATGAACGGATCGGTCGAGCGAAAGAACGTTCAGCGTCACCTCCGGATGCTTGTTCATGAAGTCGAGTGCGATCGGCAGAACATAGCGGTGGCCGAACTCGATCGGCATCGAGATGGTCAGCTGCCCCCGCGGCATCTGATATTCGCCCGACGCCCTGCGTTCGACCTCCTCCAGATCGGCGATAATCTTGCGCGCCGCCTCGACATAGTCGCGACCGGCATCGGTGAGCTGAAGATTGCGGCTCGTTCGGATGATGAGGTTGGTGCCGAGATATCGCTCCAGATCGGCGACCTTGCGGCTGACACTCGGCAGCGGCGCGTTCAGCTTCCGGCTGCCCGCCGACAAGCTGCCGGCGTCCACCACCGCAAGCAGAACCCGCATTGCATCAAGCCGATCCATAACGCCCCGATGATTAGAGCCGCGATGGTGGAGGATATGAAAAATCGGTTCTGCTGAATAGGCGGTGCAGCTGTCCGATTGAACCTATAGCACGATTGCCGCTCGGGGCGCGGGACACACCCGAGAAACGATGAGCATTGAGAAGGTGGCTCTCATTTTCACCGAGTACCGGCAAAGGCTCGCGGCAAGTAGACTTCGGCTATTCGATCAAAGCGTTCGGCGTCACGAGGCAAAGGCTCGGGGCTTAACGTCAAAGGGTGAAGATTATGGACAGCTCGTTCTATGTCGGCGTGTCGGCCGCTCTCTTTGCGGCCTTTGCCTTTTCGCTCAACTTTATCGTGCCCTTCGTCATCGGTGACTATTCCACGTTCGATTTCGCTCTCATCCGCCATTTCGTCTCGGCCCTCGTTGGCCTGTTCATCCTGTTCTCGGAGAAGCACGCCGCACGCCATCTTACGCTCCGGAACTGTTCACAGGCCCTTTGGCTCGCCTTCGTCGGATATGTCGGCTACTTCCTCACGGTAACGGGAGCAGCCGTCTATGCCGGCCCCGTCATCGCGCCGGCCTTCCTCGGTCTGGTGCCGATCGTCTTGATGGTCATTGGCAATCGGCGTCAGGTATCCCTGCCATGGCGGTCGCTTATGGCGCCTCTGGCGCTGGTGCTGATCGGCCTTGTTCTGGTCAATGGGACTGCATTCACGGCTGAAGGACTGAATTCGGTCGAGTCCTTGTGGGTCGGCGTGCCGCTGGCGCTGGCTGCCGTGGGACTTTGGGTCTGGTTCGCTCTCGCCAATCAGGCTGCACTCGCCGCCCGACCGGAAATGCCCTCCGGTGTGTGGTCGGCGCTGATACTGGTGGGCGGCGGCGTCTTGATGCTCGCCTTCTATCCACTCGGTGCCGCGATGGACCTTTTCAAGCTCCCGGCATTGGGATTCGGCTGGAGTGCCGCCGGCAGCTTGTATGTTTGGGGTGCGTCTCTAGCGCTTCTGGCAACCGTAGGCGGTGTCTGGGCCTGGAACATTGCGTCACGCAGCTTGCCCGTCGCCTTGGCCGCGCAATTGATCGTGTCGGAAACAGCCTTCGGCGTCATCGGAGGACTTGTTGTCCATGCCCGCTGGCCGACCTTGAACGAAGTCGCTGGGGTGGCGGTCCTGGTCGCCGGTGTCGTTCTGTCGGTGCGAATCTTCTACGATCGCCAATTTGCCCCGGGAAAGACATTGCTTGCTCTGGAGTGACCTCTGCGGTCGTCTCGAACGCTCCCAGGAGACACGAAAGAGCCCGCGCGGCAAAGCCGGCGGGCTCATCTCTGTTAAAAAGCGAATCGTGATTACTTCGCGAGGTTACGCTTGCCGAGCGTGCGCAGGCGCAGCGCGTTCAGCTTAATGAAGCCGGCTGCATCCTTCTGGTCGTAAGCGCCCTGGTCGTCCTCGAAAGTGACGAGCTTATCGGAATAGAGCGACTTTTCGCTCTCGCGGCCGATGACCATGACATTGCCCTTGTAGAGTTTCAGCGTCACTTCGCCTTCGACATGCTCCTGGCTCTTGTCGATCAGCGCCTGCAGCATCTCGCGTTCCGGCGAGAACCAGAAGCCGTAATAGATCAGCTCGGCGTAGCGCGGCATGATCTCGTCCTTGAGATGGGCGGCGCCGCGGTCGAGCGTGATCGATTCGATGGCGCGATGCGCCGAGAGCAGGATCGTGCCGCCGGGCGTTTCATAGACGCCGCGGGACTTCATGCCGACGAAACGGTTCTCGACGAGATCGAGACGGCCGATGCCGTTGTCGCGGCCATAGGTGTTGAGCGTGGCCAGCAGCGTCGCCGGCGACATCTCGACACCATTGATCGAGACGGCATCGCCCTTGCGGAAGCCGACCTTGATTGTCGTCGCCTTGTCGGGAGCGGCCTCCGGCGAGATCGTGCGCATGTGCACATATTCCGGGGCTTCCTGTGCCGGATCTTCCAGAACCTTGCCTTCGGAGGAGGAATGCAGCAGGTTGGCGTCGACGGAGAAGGGAGCCTCGCCCTTCTTGTCCTTGGCGACCGGGATCTGGTGCTGTTCGGCAAAGGCCAGCAGCTCCGTGCGGCTCTTGAACGCCCAATCGCGCCACGGCGCAATGATCTTGATGTCAGGATTCAGGGCATAGGCGGAGAGCTCGAAACGAACCTGGTCGTTGCCCTTGCCGGTCGCGCCGTGGGCGATCGCATCCGCGCCGGTCTTGCGGGCGATATCGATCAGATGCTTTGAGATCAGCGGACGGGCGATCGAGGTGCCGAGCAGGTAGACGCCCTCGTAGACGGCATTGGCGCGGAACATCGGAAAGACGAAGTCGCGCACGAATTCCTCGCGGACGTCCTCGATATAGATCTCCTTGATGCCGAGCATTTCGGCCTTCTTGCGCGCCGGCTCCAGCTCCTCGCCCTGGCCGAGATCGGCGGTGAAGGTGACGACTTCGGCGCCGAGTTCCGTCTGCAGCCACTTCAGGATGATCGAGGTGTCGAGGCCGCCGGAATAGGCGAGCACGACTTTCTTCACGTCTTTGTATGATGCCATGATGATGAGGTCCGTTGCATAAAGGCCGGCGAAAACCCGGTGTCGCGGCACTTTTAGCGAGATTGGCGCGTGACGCAAGGGCAAGTGCGATGGCTGAGGCGCCGATAGCGTTTGACAGTGCGCAAGCGGCACCCATATTCGGCTGCGTGCGAACAATGCTCGAGGAGGGGCTGTCCCCGTGACGAATATTCAAGATATTTTCAAGAAGTCCAATGTTGCCGTCATCACCGGCGGCGCTTCCGGCATCGGACTTGCGGCGGCGAAGTATTTTGCCGGACGCGGCATGAGCATCGTCATCGCCGATCTCGGCGGCGATCGGCTGGCCAACGCCGCCGAGGAGCTCAAGGCCATTGCCGGCGAAGAGGATGTGATGGCAGTTGAGACCGACGTCGCCAGCCGGGAATCCCTGGAGGCGCTGGAACGCGCCGTACTCCAGCGTTTCGGCCGCGTGCACGTGCTGATGAACAATGCCGGCATCGGCCCGGAAACCTCGATCTTCAGTTCGCAGTCAAATTGGGACCATATCTTCGCCGTCAACCTGATGGGCGTGGTCAACGGCACGCGCGTCTTCGGGCCGAAGATGCTGTCCCACGGCGAGCCCGGCCTGATCATCAATACCGGCTCCAAGCAGGGCATCACCACGCCGCCGGGCAACCCCGCCTACAACATCTCCAAGGCTGGCGTGAAAGTCTTTACCGAGGCGCTCGAACACGAACTGCGCAACACCGCGGGTTCAAAGATCTCGGCGCATCTGCTGATCCCCGGCTTCGTCTTCACCGGCCTCACCAAGGGCGACCGGGCGGAAAAGCCAGCCGGCGCCTGGACACCGGAACAGACGGTCGATTTCATGGTCGAAAGCCTGGAACGCGGCGATTTCTATATCCTCTGCCCCGACAACGACGTGACCCGCGCGGTCGATGAACGCCGCATGGCCTGGGCCGCCGGCGATATCATCGAGAACCGCCCGCCGCTGTCGCGCTGGCACAAGGATTACGCCGACAAATTCAAGGCCTTCCTCGAAGAGAAGTAATCGGTGCCACTGCATTTCACCCGGAAGCGTGCAGCGGTCCCGGGATAACGACATGCACAAAACAAACAGCGAATGCGCGCCACATGAATCAAGTTTAGTGCGACGCGCATGAGAAGGTTTGATTGGTAATTTTCTGAAGGCTGGATAAGTAGTCACCTTGACTGTCCAGCTTTCCGAGCGTGCCATGGATTTCCTGCCGAACCTGCCGACCCTTCTCGCCTTTGCCGCCGCGACGCTGCTGCTCGCGGCGACCCCAGGTCCCGATATGACGCTGTCGATCAGCCGTTCACTCGCCCAGGGCAAGAAGGCGGCCCTTTTCGTCGTCGTCGGCACCAGCCTCGGCATCGTCGTCCACACCATGCTGGTCGCCTTCGGCATTTCGGCGCTGATCACCGCTTCGCCGACCGCTTTCCTGATCCTGAAGACCGGCGGCGCCGGCTATCTGCTCTGGCTCGCAGTGCAGGCGATCCGCTTTGGCTCGAAGCTGACGGTCGCCAAGGTCGAGACGCAGAAGGGCACCGCGCTTGCCAACGTCTCATCCGGCTTCTGGGTCAATCTCCTGAACCCCAAAGTCATCATCTTCTTCATGACCTTCCTGCCGCAATTCGTCAGCGCCGGCGATCCCGCCGTCACGCAGAAGCTGCTGTTTCTCGGCTTTTGTTTCATCCTGATCGGCATGCCCGTCAATGCCGCTGTCGTCTTTGCCGCCGACTGGCTGGCGTCCTGGCTGCAGAACAACAAGAAGGTTCTGCGCGGCATGGATTACACCTTCGCCGGCGTCTTCTCGATCTTCGCCGCCAAAATCCTGCTCACCCAGGCTCGATAGGTCGCGGTCGGCTTTGCCGATCCGCACGCTGACAGCTCAGCCGATCAGCACGCTGTTGGTTCAGCCAATCAGCAAAGCATCGTTATCGAGCGTCTGGCCGCGCATCTTGCGGAACATGGCGATCAGATCTTCGACCTGCAGGTCCTTCCTGCTGTCGCCCGCCACGTCGAGAACGATCTCGCCACCATGGAGCATGATCGTGCGGTGGCCGTAATCAAGCGCCTGGCGCATGGAGTGCGTGACCATCATCGTCGTCAGCTTGCGCTCGGCAACGATCTTCTGCGTGAGGTTCATCACGAACTCGGCCATGCCGGGATCGAGGGCCGCCGTATGTTCGTCGAGCAGCAGCACTTCGGAGCCGGCAAGTGTCGCCATGACGAGCGACACCGCCTGCCGCTGCCCGCCCGAGAGCAGATCCATGCGATCCTTCAGCCGGTTCTCCAGCCCCAGATTGAGCTCGGCGATCCGCTCCTTGAAATAGTCCCGACGTTTGCCGCCAAGCGCCGGCACAAGCCCGCGCTTTTCGCCGCGCCGGGCAGCCAGAGCAAGATTCTCTTCGATCGACAACGAGCCGCAGCTGCCCGTCAGCGGGTCCTGGAAGACGCGTGCCACCAGGCCGGCGCGCGCCGCCGTCGATTTGCGCGTCACATCGCTCTTTCCGATCAGCACCTGTCCTTCGCTCGGGATGACATCGCCGGCGAGCACGCCGAGCAGCGTCGATTTGCCGGCACCGTTGGAGCCGATGACGGTGACGAAGGAGCCTTGCTCGATGGTCAGGCTGACGCCATTCAGCGCCTGCTTCTGCAGCGGCGTGCCGCGTCCGAAAACGACCTTGATGTCTTTGACGCTGATCACGACACGGCACCTCGGCGAAGACGGGGAAGAATAAGCGCGAAGGTCACGAGCACCGCCGTCACGAAATTGAGGTCGGAGGCCTGCAGGCCGATGACGTCGCTCGACAGCGCCAGCTGGATCGCGATGCGATAGAGGATCGAGCCGAGCACGCAACCGACAAGCGCGATCAGCAGGCCGCGGCGTCCGAACAGCGTCTCGCCGATGATGACCGCCGCGAGCCCGACGACGATCGTGCCGACGCCCGAAGTGACGTCGGCAAAGCCGTTGGTCTGGGCAAACAAGGCGCCGCCGAACGCCACCAGCGCGTTCGAAATCGCCATGCCGAGATAGATTTGCCGGCTGGTGTCTACGCCCTGGGCGCGGGCCATGCGCGCATTGGCGCCGGTCGCGCGCATCGCAAGCCCGGCATCGCTTTCGAGGAAGCGCCAGACAAGGATCAGCGCGACGATCACCAGAACGCCGACAAAGAGCGGCCGCACGTAGAAATCGCGCAGGCCATGACCGAAGAAGGAGCTGATCATCGTATCGGCATTGATGAGAGCGACGTTAGGTTTTCCCATCACCCGCAGATTGACGGAGAAGAGCGCGATCATCGTCAGGATCGAGGCGAGCAGGTTGAGGATCTTGAAGCGCACGTTGAGCAGCGCCGTCACCATGCCGGCCGCCGCGCCCGCCGCCATCGCAATCAGCGCCGCGAGCCAGGCATTGACGCCGGCAATAATCAGCACCGCGGTCACCGCCGCGCCGAGCGGAAAGGAACCATCCACCGTCAGGTCCGGGAAATCGAGGACGCGGAAGGCGAGATAGACGCCGAGGGCGACGAAGGAATAGACCAGGCCGAGCTCGACGGCCCCCCAGAATGCGATTTGGCTCAAGGCTTTCAGCCCCTTTTGTTTCCGTTCCGCCCGTCGCGAAACCGCAGCCTTTTAATACTTCAGCCGCCCCCACGCAAACGGGAGCGGCTGAATGTGAATGGGTCGATGCAGCGATGAGCGGTTATTCGATGACCTTGTTGGCGCGCGAAAGCACGCTCTCGGGCAGGGTGACGCCCATCTTCTGGGCCGCCGCCTTGTTGACGACCAGATCGCTGCCGGCGGCAGTCTTGACTGCGATATCGCCGGGGTTTTCGCCCTTCAGCACCCGCACGACGATTTCGCCCGTCTGCTTGCCGACATCGTAATAGTTGAAGCCGAGGGCGGCGATCGAACCGCGCGAAACCGAATCCGTATCGGCAGTGAAGAGCGGCAGCTTGCTTTCTTCGGCAACCGCAACGGCGCCTTCGAGCGCGGAGATGATCGTATTGTCCGTCGGAACGTAGATGGCGTCGGCGCGGCCGACGAGGGCGCGCGCCGCACCCTGAACCTCGGCAGACTTGGTGGCAGCCGATTCCACGACCGTCAGGCCGGCCTTTTCGGCCTCGGCCTTCAAGACGGCGAGCAGCGAAACCGAGTTCGCCTCACCTGAGTTGTAGAGGTAGCCAATGGTTTTGACCTTCGGCACGATTTCCTTGATCAGCGCCAGGTGCTCGGCGACCGGCGACATGTCGGAAAGGCCGGTCACATTGCCACCGGGCTTGTTCATGTTCTTGACGAGCTGGGCGCCGAGTGGATCGGAGACGGCAGTGAAGACGACCGGAATGTCACGCGTCGAGGAAACGACCGCCTGGGCCGAGGGCGTGGAGATCGGCACGATGACATTGGGCTCGTCGCCGGCGAACTGGCGGGCGATCTGGGCAGCGGTGGCCGGATTGCCCTGCGCCGATTCGAACAAGAATTTCAGGTTCTCGCCTTCCTTATAGCCGGCGGCCGTCAGCACGTCGAGAACGCCCTTGCGCGCGGCATCCAGCGCCGGGTGCTCGACGATCGCGGTGACGGCGACGGTCACGTTGTCGGCCTTTGCGGGCAGGGAAAGGGACAAAGTGGCGGCAAGAGCGAGCAGAATCGGGCGCATGGGTGTCCTCCTGAATGATTTTGGCGGCACTATTAGGAAAAGCGCATGCTTAAATCAATGCAGGAGAATTGTAGCGACGATCAAACTTGCTGATCAGTCGTCGGCGCCGTGATTGGCGATCATCATCGCCTCGAAGGCCAGGCGCTCGGTCTTGCGCATGCGTTCGGATTCCGATTTCAGTTGGCCGCAGGCGGCAAGAATGTCGCGGCCGCGCGGCGTGCGGATCGGCGAAGCGTAACCCGCCGAATTGATGAAATCGGCGAATTTCTCGATCTGCTCCCAATCCGAACACTGATAATTGGTACCGGGCCAGGGATTGAACGGAATGAGGTTGATCTTCGCCGGCACGCCCTTCAGAAGCTTGATCAAACCCTTCGCGTCTTCGAGGCTGTCGTTGACATCCTTCAGCATCACATATTCGAAGGTGATGCGCCGCGCATTGGAAAGGCCCGGATAGGCCTTGCAGGCGTCGATCAGCTCCTTCAGCGGATATTTCTTGTTGATCGGCACGAGGATGTCGCGCAGGTCATCGCGCACCGCATGCAGCGAGATCGCGAGCATGACGCCGATCTCCTCGCCGGTGCGGAAGATCTCCGGCACGACGCCGGAGGTGGAAAGCGTCACGCGGCGCTTGGACAGCGACAGGCCGTCGCCATCCGTGGCGATCAGCAGCGCCTGCTTGACGCTGTCGAAATTATAGAGCGGCTCGCCCATCCCCATCATCACGATATTGCTGACCTTGCGGCCCTCGGCAGGCATGATCGTGCCCTGCGGCGCTTCACGATCCGGGAAGTCGCCGAGCCGGTCGCGAGCGAGCAGCAACTGCGACAGAATTTCCTCCGCCGTCAGGTTGCGCACCAGGCGCTGTGTCCCGGTATGACAGAAGGAACAGGTCAGCGTGCAGCCGACCTGGCTTGAGATGCAGAGCGTGCCGCGGCCCTCTTCCGGAATGTAGACGGCCTCGATCTCGACCGGGCGTCCTGCGCCTCGCGCGGGAAAACGCAGCAGCCATTTGCGCGTGCCGTCGTTCGAGACCTGCTCCTCGACGATTTCCGGACGCGCGATGGTGAAATGCGTCTTCAGCATTTCACGCATATCCTTGGCGACATTGGTCATATGGTCGAAATCAGAGACGCCGCGCACATAGATCCAGTTCCAAAGCTGCGAGACGCGCATCTTGATCTGCTTTTCGGGTACTCCCTTTTCCCGGAGCGCTGCCGCCATTTCCTCGCGGGAGAGCCCGATTAACGACGGCTTCTCGGCGCCGGAAGGCGGGCGCGCGGTCTGAGGTTTGTTGACGACGATCGCATCCATGACGGACATAGGCTTCTGACCCCGAATTCAAACACGTAACCGTTCCGCAAGCCGCTGACTTCACGGTGTGATCCGGAAGACTTGCGGGCGCATGACGGCACATTGGCAGAAATTGATCGCAGACGGCGACTGATATCGCGAACTGTCCGCTGTTTACGCGGCCTTTAGCATCATTTTGGCTGCGCGTCACTATAGATGGAAATAACAAAGGCCGGCGCAAGGCCGGCCTTTTGAACTCTCTCAGCAAAAGCCGCTTACTTGCAGCTTTCGATCTGCTTGAGCGCTGCCGAGATGCCCGAGAGCGAATAGCTGTAGGACGTGCCGGTGCCTTTGCGTGAAACCGCATTCACGGTCATCGAATGGCCGGTCTTCATCGCCGCGACGAGGGCCGGCTCCTGGGCAGCATTCTCGACCCAGCCGGCCTTGTCCTTGGTGAACATGACGAAGGTCTTGTTGTCGATGACGACGTTGATCTTCGAATTTTCCTTCACCGTATAGCCCATCATCGCCTGCGGCTCATAGGAGATGTTCTGGCCCGGACGCTGCGAAACGATGAAGAAATTGTCGCCGTGGTCGACGCTTGCCGGCTGCTTTGCCGTCGGGACCGACAGGACGTAACACACGGTGCTGTTGCCCGACTTGTAGGAATAAGCCCCCCAGGCCTGGAACTGCTGAATGCGGGTCGGCGCGGCGGCGGTCGCGGCCTGCTGCGCTGCCGCCACTCCGGCCATTGTCATGGTGAGGGCGAGGGCGGATACGATACTTCTTACAAACATGGATTCCTGCCGGTTCTTGCGATTCAAGGCCCGAAGCGATCATAGCGGGCGCCGCATAATCACGATCTGCTTTATTTTGACTTAATTCAGGTTACCAAATGGTCAACAATAGCTGCGATTTGTATGTGCCTGTGTCATTTCAGCTCGACTGCCACTTTTGCCCCTTGCCGAAATCGGCTGCGATGCCGGTGCGCCGATGGGCACGGCTGGCCGTTCGGCTGAACTTAAGACACAAAGATTCAGGCAAGAGTTTGACCTTTCAAAAATCCGCTGTACCTCATTAACACTTTGGAAATCCGGGACGAAATTTTTGCCCTAGGGGGCCGGTGAGACGAGATGGGTCCTCGGAATGACAGCGTTTCGCTGCCCTCGCAAAGGCCGTGGCAGACGATCGCGACCAGCAGGCCTTTCCATCTTGTTCGACTATTTCGGCCCGCGCCTGAAGACGTGGCTGACGCGCCAGAAGATGACCTCAGGCGACGCCGGAGAGCTGGTCCAGGAGATCATGGTCGTGCTCTGGCACAAGTCCTGTCCCTACGATGCCACGCGATCTTCTCTGTCGACCTGGCTTTTTCGCATCGCCCGCAACCGCCGCATCGATCTGCGGCGCCGCACCAGCACCCGCACTTTCGACCAAACCGACCCGACCCTGCTGCCATCGGCCGAGACCGGCGCCGATGAAATCATCGCCAATGGCGATCGCGACGCCAAGCTACGCGCCGCTGTCGAACAACTGCCGGAGGAACAGCGCGACGTGATGCGTGCAGCTTTCTTCGTTGGCGAATCGCATTCGGGCTGCCGCTCGGCACGCTGAAAACACGTATTCGGCTTGCATTTGGAAAGCTTCGCAAGATGCTGGAGCGGGAACTCGGCTGAACCGAGCCGCGGTCTTCAAATCGTTTTCATCGTTTCGGCGGGCCTGTCGGCAAGGACCCTGTCCGCCGCGTCGTAATGGCTCGGCCGGATATGACCGCGCACCATGGCGAAGGCGGCGGAAAGCACGGCGATGTCGTCAGAAAAGCCGATGACGGCAAAAATATCCGGAATCATGTCGACCGGCATGACGAAATAGGCCAGCGCTGCCAGCAGCACGCCGCGCACCTTGGTCGGCGTCTGCGGATCGAGCGCACAGTAGAAACCAGCAACGACGTCGCGCGAGAAGGGAATCTGCCGGACAGCCCGGCGGAAGGTCGGCCAGAACTTTTGCCGTACGGTTTCCTCCCGCCGGTTCTGGGTGTCCTCGTCGCCCGGCAGCAGGATTTCCCCGAATTTGACCTCGTCCATCCCTGAATCCTTTCGTCCATGCGAACATATGGTGATGGCGCTTCGGCTTTCAATCAGCGCTCGTTTTCAAACGGCACCGCGTGCTGCCACCTTGTCCATCGCCCTGGCGAGCTTGAAATCCAGTTCCGTCAGCCCGCCGGCATCATGCGTGTTCAGCGTCACATCCACCCTGGAATAGACGTTGAACCATTCGGGATGGTGGTTGAGTTTCTCGGCCGTAATCGCCGCCTGCGTCATAAAACCGAAGGCCTCGATGAAATTTGAAAACTTGAACGTTTTCGAGATCGAAGAGGCCGCATCGTTGAGCGCCCAGCCTGAAAGCTCGGCCATTCGTGCCTCGGCCGCGCCCCGTTCCAGTCTTTCCTGTTTCATGCCATGGTCCTCTCATCTGTCAGCAGGTTACCGATGAAAGACATCAGCATCCTTTTCGTTTGTATGGGCAATATATGCCGTTCTCCGCTCGCGGAGGGAATTTTTACCCATCTTGTCGCCGAGGCGAGGCTGACCGATCGCTTCACGATCGATTCCGCCGGCACCGGCGACTGGCATGAAGGCGAACCGCCCGACCGCCGTTCGATCGCTGTTGCCCGCAATCATGGCCTCGACATAGCAGGGCAACGTGCCCGGCGCATCCGTTCGATCGATTTCGTCAGTGTCGATCTGATCGTCGCCATGGACCGCGACAACGTGGCGGAACTCAACAGGATCGCCCCTCCCGAGGCAAATATCCAGCTGTTCGGCGATATCGCGCTGGGAACGGGGGAGGACATTGCCGACCCCTATTATGGCGGTCCGGAAGGTTTCGAGCTGCTCTATACCAGGCTCTTGACCGGCTGCAGCAGCCTGCTCGAAACGCTGGTCGCCGGACGTACTTCGTGCAGCGGGAACACTTCCTCGGTGAGATAGGGCCCGCCACCGACCGATTCGCGCGATGAAAGCAGCACGAAACGCGGCGCCGTGAAGGTCGCGGTGTGGAAGTTGCCGCGCCCACTCAGATATTGCACGACATCGTCGAGCCGCGAGGATTTCAGCCGTGCCAGCGTCACGTGCGGCGTGAATTTGCGCGGATCCGGCGGCAGGCCGATGCGCTGGCAGATCCGTTCGATCTCGGCCTGCAGGGCGTACATTTCAGGCGAATGAGAAACGCCTGCCCAGACCGAATGCGGCTTCTTTGAACCGAACGAGCCGATGCCTTCGAGCCGGAACTGAAACTCCGGCCGATCGATCCGATCGAGACGTTCAACGATTTCATCGGCCGTGCGGCCGTCGACATCACCGATGAAGCGTAGCGTGATGTGGTAATTTTCCACATCGATCCATCGTGCTCCGGGGAGGCCACCGCGCAGCAATGAAAGGCTCATTGCCGCATTGCGCGGAATTTCGAGGGCGGTAAACAGTCTCGGCATAACGAGCACTCCCCGAATCTTTTGCAGGTGCTTACACGGAATCACGCAATCAATGGCCGTGCAAGCCCCTAATTCTTCACAGAAGAAATCGTATCGATGAAATTTGTGACATCAGCTTCCATTTTCTCGACCATGACGTCGACACCTCTCGCGTTCGGATGCATGCCGTCATCGAGCTTCAGCCCCGCATCGAGCGCAACCCCGTCAAGGAAGAAGGCATAGAGTCGAACTCCGTGTTTCTCCGAAAGTTTCCGATAAATCGGATTGAAGCGCGCCGCATAATCCGCTCCCATGTTCGGCGGCGCCATCATGCCGACAAGCAGCACCGCTATGCCGCGCGCCTTGAGCCGGGCAATCATCTGGTCGAGATTTTTCTCGCTCTCTTCCGGCGGAATTCCACGCAGCGCATCGTTGGCGCCAAGCTCGAGGATAACGCCATCGGTGCCGTCGGGGACCGACCAGTCGATCCGGGCAAGCCCACCTGTCGTGGTGTCGCCGGAAACCCCGGCATTGGCAATGGAAACATCGAGCCCCTTCGCCTTCAACGCCGCCTGCAGCTTTTCCGGAAAGCCCTGGCCGGGCGGCAGCTGATAACCCGCCATCAGGCTGTCCCCGAATCCGACGAGATTGATCGTCCGCGCATTCGCTCCAACGGCAAAGATCAGCGACACCGCGATTACGGTGAATTGAAGCGCGGCAACTTTAAATCTCATTCTGGCTTCCCTAGATTGGCGAGGTGCCGTTATGCGGCCATTGCGTTAGAGATTAATATAGGGCGATTTCCGTTGGCAAAAACCATCATCGAGTTGAAGGGCGCCGATCTCACCCTTGGCAGTGCGGCCGCCTCCGTCCATGTTCTGAAGGGTATCGATCTCGATATATCAGCCGGCGAATCCGTCGGCATCGTCGGGCCTTCCGGGTCCGGCAAATCCACTCTGCTGATGGTGCTTGCAGGACTGGAGAAGCTCGACAGCGGCGAAATCAACATCAATGACACACCGCTCCACGCCCTCAGTGAGGATGAGGTCGCCGATTTCCGAGGCCGCAACATCGGCATCGTCTTCCAGTCCTTCCATCTGATCGCCAACATGACGGCGCTGGAAAACGTCGCGGTGCCGCTGGAGCTCGCCAATATCAGCAACGCCTTCGAAATCGCCCATCGCGAACTGAGTTCGGTCGGTCTCGGGGAACGGCTGAACCACTATCCCGGCCAGCTTTCCGGCGGCGAGCAGCAGCGCGTGGCGATTGCCAGAGCGCTCGCTCCTTCGCCCGCCTTGCTGATTGCCGACGAGCCCACAGGCAATCTCGATACCGAGACCGGCCGACAGATCGCCGACCTTCTTTTCGCCAAGCAGGCCGAGCGCGGCATGACCCTGCTTCTCGTCACCCACGACGTCTCGCTTGCAAACCGCTGCTCGCGCCAGATCCGCGTCCGTTCCGGCAGGATCGAGGGCGACAGCGCTGCCCGCCGCAGCGAAGCGGCAATCGCATGAGCATGGTCACGCCACGCGTCGCGCTCGCTTTTCGCCTGGCGCTTCGCGAGTTGCGAGGCGGCATCCGCGGCTTCTATATCTTCCTGGCCTGCATCGCACTCGGCACCGGGGCGATCGCCTCCGTCAATTCCGTTTCGCAGTCGATCACCGACACGATCGCGTCGCAGGGGCAGGAACTGCTGGCGGGCGACGTCCGCTTCGAACTCAACAATCGCCAGGCGACACCTCAGGAAATGAGCTTCCTTCAGGGCCTCGGAACCGTTTCGGTTTCAACGGGTCTGCGCTCGATGGCCCGCAAGCCCGACGGTTCTGATCAGGCGCTGGTCGAGGTCAAGGCGGTCGATGACGCCTATCCGCTCTACGGCAGGTTCGTCGCCGAACCGGACTATCCGCTTGCAGCCCTGCTTTCCGGCCAAGGCGGCACCTATGGCGCGGTCGCCGCCCCGCTGCTTCTCGATCGGCTCGGCCTTGCGATCGGCGACGAATTGCTGCTCGGCAATGTCAAGCTCAGCATTACCGGTACAGTGAAGACCGAGCCGGACGCGCTGTCGGAAGGCTTCGGTTTTGCGCCTCGTCTGCTTGTCAGCCGACAGGCGCTCGAAGCCTCGGGGCTGATCCAGACCGGAAGTCTGGTTGAACACGCCTATAAGATCCGATTGGAAGACAAGCGCGCCATGTCGGGCATCCAGGCGCGTGCCTCCAAGGAGTTTCCCTCTGCCGGCTGGGCGATCCGCACCAGCGACCGCGCAGCACCCTCGCTCACTGAAAACATCACCCGTTTCTCGCAATTTCTGACGCTGGTCGGCCTCACAGCCCTGATCGTCGGTGGTGTTGGCGTCGCCAACGCCGTGCGTGCTTTCCTCGATTCCAAGCGCACCACCATCGCCACCTTCAAATGCCTCGGCGCTCCGGCCGCCGTCGTCGTTCTGATTTATCTCTTTCAGATCGCCATCATCGCCCTTGGCGGCATTATGGCCGGCCTGGTCATCGGCGCCCTGTCGCCGATCTTTGCAGCACAGTTCCTGGCGCAGTTCCTGCCGGTCTCGACCGAGCCGACCCTCTATCCCAGTGCCCTGCTGCTTGCGACGCTCTTCGGCATCCTGACCACGCTCGCCTTCGCCATTCTGCCGCTCGGCCATGCCCGCGAAGTACCGGCCACCGCGCTCTTCCGCGAGCAGGGTTTTGAGGCCCGCCGTCTACCGTCCTGGCCCTATATCCTGCTTGCCGCCCTCTTCATGGCTGCCCTTGCCGGCCTTGCCATCCTCACCGCCTATGATCGTTTCATCGCCGTCGTCTTCGTCGGCGCAATCGTCTTCGCCTTCGTCGTCCTGCGCCTCGTCGCCGCCTTGATCGCCTGGCTCGCGCGCCGCAGCCCGCGCGTTCATTCGCCGGCGCTCAGGCTCGCAATCGGCAACATCCACCGCCGCGGCGCGCTGACGCCATCGGTCGTGCTCTCGCTCGGCCTTGGCCTGGCGTTGCTGGTGACCCTGACCCTGATCGACGGCAACCTGCGCCAGCAGCTGACCGGCCGAATGAACGAGGGTGCACCCAACTTCTTCTTCGTCGATATTCAGAGTGCCGAGGTCGACGCCTTCCGCAATCTTGTCCAGACGCAGGCGCCGAAGGGCAAGTTGATGGAGGTGCCGATGCTGCGCGGCCGGATCGTTGCCTTCAACGGCGAGGACGTCACCAAGATGAATGTGCCGGCCGCCGGCCGATGGGTGCTGAACGGCGATCGAGGCATCACCTACGCCGACACGCTGCCGGAAAATGCCGCCCTCACCGAAGGCATCTGGTGGCACAAGGATTATAGCGGCGAGCCGCTCGTCTCCTTCTCCTCGGAAGAGGCGCATGAACTCGGGCTCAAGATCGGAGACACGGTGACCGTGAACGTGCTGGGGCGCAATATCACGGCAAAGATTGCCAATCTGCGCCGCGTCCAATGGGAATCACTGTCGATCAATTTTGTGATGGTCTTCTCACCGAACACCTTCCGCGGCGCCCCGCATGCCTGGCTGGCGACCCTGACCGATCCCTCCTCGACGCCGGCCGAAGATGCGGCGATCCTGAAATCCGTCACCAATACCTATCCGACGATCACCAGCGTGCGAGTCAAGGACGCGATTGACATCGTCAACCAGCTCGTCGAGCAGCTTGCGACAGCGATCCGTGCCGCCGCATCGGTGGCGCTCATCGCCTCGATTCTTGTCCTGGCCGGTGCGCTCGCCGCCGGCAACAGGACGCGCACCCACGATGCGGTGGTGCTGAAGACGCTCGGCGCCACCCGCGCCATGCTGATTCGTGCCTTCAGCTACGAATATCTGATCCTCGGACTGGCGACTGCGATCTTCGCACTCTTTGCCGGCGCCGTCGCCGCCTGGTTCATCGTCGCCCGCATCATGCGACTGCCGTCTGCCTTCCTGCCTGACGTGGCGGGCCTGACGCTGGTGACGGCACTCGTTCTGACAGTCGGCATCGGCCTCATCGGCACCTGGCGCATCCTCGGGCAGAAGGCGGCGCCCGTGCTGCGCGAGCTTTGAAGCTGTCCCAAGGCCTTCACCTTACGGCGATTTAACCGGCCGCGCCGTTGCAGGCCCCTTGTTTGCAAAGGGCGAAAGCCTCATATTGTCTGCAGGCATGCTGGAGCTCCGCAGCGGCGCCCGGGTCGAGAACCCCGACACCGTATCTCCTTCGGAGCTTGTAAGAGGAAACTATGGCTGATCTTCGTAACTATCAAAGCCGCGTCCAGACCGGCGAGATGATTGATCAAGGCCTGCGCGCATATATGCTCAAGGTCTACAACCTGATGGCGCTCGGCCTGGCGATCACCGGCGTGGCCGCATATCTCGGATTCAACTTCGCGGTCCAGGACGGCCAGCTCACCCAGTTTGGCGCGCTTCTGTTCCAGTCACCGTTGCGCTGGGTCGTCATCCTTGCCCCCCTTGCGGTCGTCTTCTTCCTGAGCTTCCGCATTCATCAGATGAGCGTCTCCGCCGCCCAGACCACCTTCTGGATCTACGCCGCCCTGGTAGGGCTGTCGCTCTCGTCGATCTTCCTGGTCTATACCGGCCAGAGCGTCGTTCAGACCTTCTTCGTCACCGCCGCCTCCTTCGGCGCACTGTCGCTTTACGGCTATACCGCGAAGCGTGACCTGTCGGCGATGGGTTCGTTCCTGATCATGGGTCTCTTCGGCCTGATCATCGCCTCGCTCGTCAACATCTTCCTGGCTTCATCCGCGCTGCAGTTCGCGATCTCGGTGATCGGCGTGCTAATCTTCGCAGGCCTCACCGCCTACGACACGCAGCGGATCAAGGAACTCTACTATGAAGCCGATGACGTCGCTGTCGCCGGTCGCAAGGCGATCATGGGCGCACTGACGCTTTACCTCGACTTCCTCAACCTCTTCATGTTCCTGCTGCAGTTCATGGGCAACCGCAGATAACAGGCGCAATGCGATCGAAAAGGCGGCTTCGGCCGCCTTTTTTGTTGCGCCGGTTTCGCAGGGATGATTTTAGAGGAGCCTGCTCTTCCGATGGACCTGCCGCCCCGATGTCCTTCCTCCTGCGCAACGCCGCCCAAGCCGACATCCCCGCCATCACGGAGATCTATGGTGACTCGGTCCTGAATGGCGTTGCAAGCTACGAGATTGCGCCGCCCTCCGAGGCCGAAATGGCCCAGCGTTTTTCCGCGATAGTCAGTCAGCAATATCCCTACATCGCCGCGGCCGATGCGGACGGGAAACTCCTAGGCTACGCTTATGCGTCGGCCTTCCGCACCCGCCCCGCCTATCGCTGGATGGTGGAGGATTCAATCTACCTAGCCCCCGAAGCCCGCGGCCGTGGCATCGGCAAGGCACTGATGATCGAGCTGATCGACCGCTGCACCGCGCTTGGTTTTCGTCAGATGGTGGCCGTCATCGGTGGCGCGAGCCCGGCCTCGATCGCGCTTCATCTGAAGGCAGGTTTTGTGGAGGTCGGCCTGATGAAGGGCACCGGCTACAAGCACGGCCACTGGCTGGACACGATGCTCATGCAGCGCAGCCTCGGCGAGGGCATGACAACCGATCCGAATCCCTCCACCTACCCCGGTACGCTGTTTGCGGGCTGATAAGAGTTATTTGTCCACGAGGCTCAAGGTTTTGTCGAATACCTTGAGGACCTGGTTCAACTCGTGTCCGCGCTTCAGGATCATGCCGTTGATATTGATCACGGAATAGGCACCCTGCTTGGCGGCAAGCTTCGGGTTCTTTTCAATCCGGAAGAGCGGCATCTCGCCGGAGCGCTTGAAGACGGAAAAGACCGCTCTGTCCTTCAGATGGTCGATGGCGTAATCGCGCCATTCCCCCTCGCCCACCATGCGGCCGTAGATCCAGAGGATCGCATCCAGCTCGCGCCGGTGGAAAGTCACCGGAAGCGGGTCCTTGCTTTGTTTGTATTCCCTGAGATCGACGATGACCGAGGAACTATTGTCGACGGAGCGGCTTTCGCCGTGTCGCAAATCCGGCTGATCTGTCATCAGGTCTCCAAGGCCTCCGCTTGTGACAGGAGAGTGACAGTTTGCCCGAGCCGCCGCAAATTGCAAGAGCGGCGCTCCTCACATTCGCCGCAGGTCCAGTCACGTTCGCTGGGGACCAAGCAATGCTTTCTCCCCAGTGCCGCATTTCAGTCAAAACAGCGCCTCATTTGCGGGAGATTTATGCATCCCGGTTTGGCGCCAGCGCGCCAAAGGGCCCGGCGGAGCGTATCGACCTTAACCCCAGCCCCGAATACGCTCGGCCGGGCCGCCCGCACTTCACCCGTGCTCGGGTGAAATATCAGATGCTTTTTCCCGCCATCACCACGGTCGCGCCGAGGATCGCCGCCGGATCGCCGTCGGCCGTGGCCGACTGTAGCAGGATTGCGCAGCCCTCGAGCTGCGGCCGCTGCAAGACGCTCGCCGGTAGCGTCAAACTGGTCGCCTTGCCATCCCACATGCCGACGGTTTCGATGTTGGTGACGCTGTGCAGATAGGAGATCTTCTTTCCGCTGTTTTCGCCTTTTTCAACATCGATTGTCTTCTCCTTGTCGAAATAGACCATGACGACATTGGCCTTGCCCTGTCCGGCACCGATCTTGATCTCCAGTTCGTCGCCGCGCATCGCCGCGCTGATGGGAACGGTCAGCCCATTGCCTTCGCTGCTGTAGGTGTCGATCTTGCTGTTGATGCCGGTGAGATCGGCGCCGGCCAAATGGCCGCGCCCGTTGACGATGGCTTGCGGCGTATAGACGTTGCTGCGACCCATCGTCCTCGCATAGCCGTACTGCCGCTCGGTATTTTCCTTCGAGCTCAGCGTATCGGCCCAGCCGAGATAATTCCAGTAGTCAATGTGATAGGCGAGCGCGATGACATCGCCTTGGTTCACCAGCTTGCGAAAGGCGGCATCAGCGGGAGGACAGGAGGAGCAGCCCTGTGACGTGAAAAGCTCGACGACGCCTCTGGGCTTGCCGTCTTCGGCATGCAGCGAGCCTGCAAAAGCAACGCCGGCGATCAGCGAAATCAAGAAACGGGGGGACATTCACCTGCACCTCTTTTTCAGCGCCGGCGGCGTTTAGGAACCGAAGGCTCTGAGACATGAAACGTACGAATAATCCTTCCGGGTCCAAACGAAAAGTCACGAACGGGTGAGACGTAGCTCGCCCGGAAGGCGCTGAAAACAAATCATCGTGAGCCCCATCGAATACTGTCGCCGCAAAGAAGAGCCGCCGGAAATTGCTCTCCGGCGGCCGCCATTATCATAGCAAGCTCCTAGATCCGGATGATTTCAGGCCGATTCGGCCTAAAATCTGAATCCGGATCTACATCAAAGAAGCAGAGCATGATGTTGTCCGAAAACCGCTCACACTTTTCGGCATCATGCTCGACAATCAGGCAGCGAGATCACGCAGAACCGTCTGCAGGATGCCGCCATTGTTGAGGTAGATCACCTCGTCGAGCGTATCGACGCGCGACAGCAGCGGAACTTCCTTCACCGTGCCGTCGCCATAGGTGATCTTGGCGATCTTCCTCTCGCGCGGCTTGATCTTGTCCAGCCCCTCGATGGTGACGAGCTCGTCGCCCTTGAGGCCGAGGCTCTGCCAGGTCGTGCCCTCTTCGAAGACGAAGGGGATGACGCCCATGCCGACCAGGTTCGAGCGATGGATGCGCTCGAAGCTCTGGGCGATCACGGCCTTGACGCCGAGCAGGTTGGTGCCCTTGGCAGCCCAGTCGCGCGAGGAGCCGTTGCCGTATTCGACGCCGGCAAAGATGACGAGCGGCACGCCTTCGGCCTTGTACTGCATGGCGGCGTCATAGATCGATGTCTCTTCCTTCGACGGATAGTGGATCGTGTAGCCTCCTTCCTTGCCGTTCGGGCCAAGCATGTGATTGCGGATGCGGATATTGGCGAAGGTGCCGCGCATCATCACTTCATGGTTGCCGCGCCGCGTGCCGTATTGGTTGAAGTCGGCAACGGCAACGTCATGGCCGATGAGGTATGCGCCGGCCGGCGATGCCGCCTTGATCGAACCGGCCGGAGAGATGTGGTCGGTGGTGATCTTGTCACCGAACAGGCCGAGGACGCGGGCGCCCTTGATGTCGGAGACGCCGGTGCCCTTCTTGCCCATGCCGACGAAATAGGGCGGATTCTGGACATAGGTGGAGTTGTCGTCCCAGGCATAAGTCTGGCCCGGCGGGACCTGGACGGCCTGCCAGTTGGCATCACCCTTGAAAACGTCGGCATACTTGGTTTCGTAGAGTTCGCGGGTGACGTATTTCTGAATGAACTCCTGCACCTCGTGCGAGGTCGGCCAGATATCCTTGAGGTAGACCGGCTTGCCGTTCTGGTCTTCGCCGATTGGCTCCTTGGTCAGGTCCTTCTGGACCGTGCCGGCAAGAGCGTAGGCGACGACGAGCGGCGGCGACGCGAGATAGTTCGCCTGGACGTCGGGCGAGATGCGGCCTTCGAAGTTGCGGTTGCCGGAGAGCACGCCGGAAACAATCAGACCCTTGTCATTGATCGTCTTGGAGATCGGCGCCGGCAGCGGACCGGAATTGCCGATGCAGGTGGTGCAGCCGAAGCCGACGAGGTTGAAGCCGAGCTTATCGAGGTCGGCCTGCAGGCCCGACTTGGCGAGATATTCGCCGACGACCTGCGATCCGGGCGCGAGCGACGTCTTGACCCACGGCTTGGTCTTCAGCCCCTTGGCAACGGCGTTGCGGGCGAGAAGGCCGGCAGCGATCAGCACCGACGGGTTGGAGGTGTTGGTGCAGGAGGTGATGGCGGCAATCGCGACGTCACCATGGCCGAGATCGAAATCGGTGCCTTCGACTGCATAGCGGTTGTTGAGCTGCCCGGGCTTCTTGTAGTCGGCTTCCATCGATGTCGCGAAACCGGAAGCGATGTTTTCAAGCGCGATGCGGCCTTCCGGACGCTTGGGGCCTGCCATCGACGGCACGACGTCGCCGAGGTCGAGCTCCAGCGTATCGGTGAAGACGAGGTCGGAACCGTCGCCTTCTCGCCACATGCCCTGGGCCTTCGAATAGGCTTCGACAAGCGCGATGCGATCATGCGTGCGGCCGGACATGGTGAGATAGTTGATGGTTTCGCCGTCAACCGGGAAGAAGCCGCAGGTCGCGCCGTATTCCGGACCCATGTTGCCGATCGTCGCACGGTCGGCGAGCGGCATGTTGTCCATGCCGGGGCCGAAGAATTCGACGAACTTGGAAACGACACCCTTCTTGCGCAGCATCTGCACGACGGTCAGAACGAGGTCGGTCGCGGTGACACCTTCCTTGAGCTTGCCGGTCAGCTTGAAGCCGATTACTTCGGGCAGAAGCATCGAAACCGGCTGGCCGAGCATGGCGGCTTCGGCCTCGATACCGCCCACACCCCAGCCGAGAACGCCGAGACCGTTGATCATCGTCGTGTGGCTGTCGGTGCCGACGCAGGTATCCGGATAAGCGATCGTCTCGCCGTCCTCTTCCTTGGTCCAGACGGTCTGGCCGAGATATTCGAGGTTGACCTGGTGACAGATCCCGGTGCCGGGGGGAACGACCCGGAAGTTCTTGAATGCCTGCTGGCCCCACTTCAGGAAGCGGTAGCGTTCGCCGTTGCGCTGATATTCCAGCTCGACATTCTTGGCGAAAGCCTGCGGCGTGCCGAATTCGTCGACGATGACGGAGTGGTCGATGACGAGATCGACGGGAACGAGCGGGTTGATCTTCTCGGGATCACCGCCGAGCGACACCATCGCGTCGCGCATCGCGGCCAGATCGACGACGGCGGGAACGCCGGTGAAGTCCTGCATCAGCACGCGCGCCGGGCGATAGGCGATTTCGTTTTCGACCGCACCCTTGTTGTTCAGCCACGCGGCGACGGCGAGGATGTGCTCCTTGGTGACCGACTGGCCGTCTTCGAAGCGCAGCAGGTTTTCGAGCAGCACTTTCATCGAATAGGGAAGCTTCGATACGCCGGCCAGACCGTTTGCCTCAGCCTTGGGCAGGCTGTAATAGACATAGTCCTTCCCGTTCACGGAAAGCGTGGAACGACAATTGAAACTGTCAAGAGATTTAGACACGAGAGACCCCGTTCTGATAGCCAACACAGTCGTGCGAACGCCTATGCACTTAATGCACATCAGGATGCGGGTACGGCCATTTCCGCTGTCCGCACGTGAAGCAGACGCTCCAAGTTCGGCACAAGGATGAAATTCACGCCGACCGCTGGCGTGGTTGCCGGTCTTATAGATAATTTCCTAAAAACTTGCCATACCCGACCACGGTCAAAATTGGAGATTTTTTGACCCTCCCGCGAGCCGAAACGAAGAAAGAGCCGACGCATGCAACTCACTGCCGAAAATCTGGCTGCAAGGCGCGGTGAGGATCTCATTTTCGTAAACATTTCCTTTCACTTGACAGCAGGAGAAGCCCTTGTCCTGACCGGCAAAAATGGATCGGGAAAATCCACTTTGCTGCGCGTTGCCGCCGGTCTTCTCAAGCCCGAAAAGGGAACTGTCATCTTCCGCGATAAAGAGAGCCCTCAAGGCCGCCATCCGGGCGAGGTCAGCCACTACCTAGGCCACCGAAATGCGATGAAGAATGAACTTACGGTTGCAGAGAATTTGGAATTTTGGCAGTCCTTCCTCAGCAGCCCGGGCGCCGCCGGCCTCCCTCTCGAAGACGCCGCCGAAGCCGTCGGCCTCTTAGGGATCACCCACCTTCCCTTCGGCTATCTCTCCGCCGGCCAGCAGCGCCGCTTCGCCTTCGCCAAGCTGCTCGTCGCCCACCGCCCCATCTGGATCCTCGATGAACCCACGGCGGCACTGGATGCGAGCGCCGACCGGCTGTTTGCCGCACTGATCGAGGCGCATCTGGCCAAGGGTGGAATCGTGCTCGCGGCAACGCATCAGCCGCTGGGGCTGAAGACTGTGCAGGAAATGAAGATGACGGGCTTCGCCGGTGTGGATCAGGGGGTGTGGGGGTGATGGTTTTCCGTGTGGCCCCCCCCCTCTGCCCTGCCGAGCATTTCCCCCACAAGGGGAGAGATCGGCAAGATGCGCCGACTTTGCGAAAGCTTAATCCTGCACAAATCGGCTCCCCTCATCCGCTGCGTTTGATGGGGGCAAGAGCGCGCCCCCGGCCGATCTCCCCCCTTGTGGGGGAAATGCCGGGCAGGGCAGAGGGGGGTGCCCCGTCCTCCGTAGATGCAGAGAGCCACCCCGCATGACCGCCCTCTTCCTCCGCGACCTCAAACTCTCGATTCGCGCCGGCGGCGGCGCACTGATCGGCGTGTTGTTCTTCCTGACCGTCGTCGCCGTCATCCCTTTCGGCGTCGGCCCTGACCTCAAGCTTCTCTCCCGCATCGGCCCCGCCATCGTCTGGATCGGCGCACTGCTCGCTGCCCTTCTCGGCCTCGACCGCCTGTTCCAGGCCGAGCGCGACGATGGATCGCTCGACTTGATGCTGATGCAGGAAACGCCGCTTGTCCTGACCGTGCTCCTCAAATGCTTCGCCCACTGGACCGCGACCAGCCTGCCACTGGTCATCGCTTCGCCGCTGCTCGGCCTGTTCATGAACATGGACGAGAGGGCGATCGGCGCCACAGTGCTGACGCTCTTCGTCGGGTCGCCGGCGATCACCTTCATCGGCGCCGTCGGCGCTGCCGTCGCCGTCGCTCTGCCCCGCGGCGGCCTGCTGGTCTCGATCCTCGTGCTGCCGCTGACCATCCCCGTGCTGATCTTCGGCGTCAGCGCCACCTATGCTGCGGTCGAAGAACCAGCGCCATTCCTGCCGCCCTTCCTGATATTGATCGCACTGACGCTCTTCTTCGCGGTCATCGGCCCGGCCGCCGCCGCTCTGGCGCTGCGAAACACGGCGGATTGAATGCCTTTCGATTGCGGGAAAAGCCGGTTCAAGGTAAGGAAAGCGCCCATGAGCCAAACCAGCCTTGCCATCAGCAAAATCAGCGATCTCGCCAACCCGACGCGGTTTCTCGCGCTGGCGGCGCGCATCATTCCCTGGTTGGCCGGCATCACTACCCTCTGTTTTGCGGTCGGCCTTTATCTGAGCTTTGCGACAGAAGGCGATTACCAGCAGGGCGAGACCGTGCGCATCATGTATATCCATGTGCCTGCCGCCTGGCTGTCGATGATGTGTTACACGATCATGAGCCTCTCGGCGATCGGCACGCTCGTCTGGCGCCACCCGCTCGCCGATGTCTCCGCCAAGGCCGCAGCTCCGCTCGGCGCCGCCTTCACCCTGATTGCGCTCGTCACCGGTTCGCTCTGGGGCAAGCCGATGTGGGGCACCTGGTGGGTTTGGGATGCCAGGCTGACCTCCGTCTTCATCCTCTTCCTGATGTATCTCGGCCTCATTGCGCTGAGCCGCGCCATCGACGATCCGTCGCGGGCGGCGCGCGTTTGCGCCGTGCTCATCCTGGTCGGCTTCGTCAACATCCCGATCATCAAGTTTTCCGTCGACTGGTGGAACACGCTGCATCAGCCGGCAAGCGTGATGCGCCTTGGCGGCCCGGCGATTGATCCGGAATTCCTGCGCCCGCTTTTCGTCATGGCGATCGCCTTCACCCTGCTGTTCTTCACGCTGCATATCATGGCCATGAGAAACGAGATCTGGCGCCGCCGTGTCGCCGCCCAGCGCCGTCTCGCCGCCCGCATGGCGAGCCGGGAGGAATAGGCCGTGCCGCACGCCTTCTATGTCTATGCATCCTATGGCATCGCCGCTTTGGTGACGATCGCCGTCATCCTGTGGACCTGGGCCGACGGCCGGGCGCGCCGCCGCGAGCTTGCAAGCCTCGAAGCCGCCGGTATCCGCCGCCGCTCGGCGCGGCCAAAGGATGGCGAATGACCAAGACGCCCGATACCAAAACTGCCAAGCCACGTGGATTTGGCCGCTATGCACTGGCGCTTCTGCCGCTGATCGTGTTCGGCGGCATTGCCGCGACGGCCGCGAAGATGCTCTACGACCAAGATTTCCACGGCAAGAACATCGCCGAAATCCCTTCCGCCCTGATCGGCACCAAGGCGCCGTCGCTGAGCCTTCCTCCGCTCGAGGGCGCCAACCTGCCGGCGCTGACCGACGCCGCAGTCAGCGGCAAGCTGACCCTCGTCAACGTCTTCGCCTCATGGTGCATCCCCTGCCGCGACGAGCACCCTATCCTGAAGGAACTGGCGAAAGACGGCCGGCTAAACATTGTCGCCATCAATTACAAGGACAAGAACGAGAACGCCCTGCGCTTCCTCGGCGAACTCGGCAATCCCTATCAGGCGATCGGAATCGATCCGAACGGCAAGGCGGCGATCGACTGGGGCGTGTACGGCATTCCGGAAAGCTACCTCGTCGGCACGGACGGCACCATCCTCTACAAACGCGTCGGCCCCTTCGACGAGATCAGCCTGAAGGAAGGCCTGTATCCGGCGATGGAAAGGGCGCTGGGAAAGCCGGCGTCGTAGTCACCAGGCAGGACACCCCTCCCCACAGGGAGGCGCTTCACTTGTCGCACCGCCTTTCCAAATCCTGTTCTAACAACTGACTGCTTGTTGCTGTCGAGAGCCGACCGAAATGTAAGGTCAGATCGCGAACGAGCGAGCAAAATGCCGATCTGGCAGTCGGTCCCCTGCTCCGAAAAGCTTCTTCCTCAGCGTACCGTCCGAATAAGCGGTTTTGTATCGTCCGCGCTCCTGTAATCTCGGAACGACGTGATTGACGAAATCCTCGTAGCTCTCCGGAACGACAGTTCTGGTGAGATTGAAGCCGTCGATCTCGCCCTCGTCCATCCACGAAATCATCTCCGACGCCACGCTGTCGCCATCCCCTACGATGAGTGGATAGCGCCCTCCAATCTTGAGTTCCTCCAAAAGCTGACGCTTCGTCCAACGCTTCTCCTGCGCCAGCTGAGTGACAGATTGGATGGAGTTGGAGGTTCCGTAGGAGATCGGTTCGTCCAGCCCGAACCTGGAGAGGTCGATCCCGGTGCCAGCAGAAAAGTGAGCCAGCCCGGCTTCGGGGTTGGCGTAGCTGAGATAATCCCGGTATAGATCCTGCGCCGCGCTCCGTGTCGCGCCGGTTATGACCGTTATGCCGACGAATATCTTTACATCGTCGGCATTCCGACCGGCACTGACCGCTCCCTCGCGGATGGCGCGCGCGGTCTTGCGAGCGGCTGCCTTGTCGACTGCGGTGATGAATACACATTCCGCATGCTTCGCAGCGAATTCCTTTCCACGACCCGAGGTGCCGGCCTGATAAAGGACCGGCGTGCGTTGAGGGGAAGGCTCCGCCAAATGATAACCGGTGGCCTTGTAGTAGAGGCCATCGTGCATGACCGGCCTCACTCTGTTCGGATCTGCGTATCTGCGGCCTTCCTTGTCCAGCAAGACGGCCTCGTCTGACCAGCTCCCCTCCCAGAGCTTATAGAGGACCTCGAGGTACTCGTCGGCCCGCTCATATCGGCTGTCATGCTCCGATTGCGCGTCTTGCCCGACCGCACGCGCCGCACTGTCGAGATAGCCCGTAACGATGTTCCACCCAAGCCGACCCCCGGTAAGGTGGTCGAGGGTCGACATCCGGCGCGCAAACAGATAGGGCGGCTCACCATTCACGTTTACGGTGACACCGAAACCAAGGTGTTGTGTCACGGCCGCCATTGCCGAGATCAGCAAGAGTGGATCATTGACAGGCAGCTGGATCGATTCCCGGAGCGTCAGATCGGCTGATCCCTGATAAACATCGTAGACGCCAACGATATCCGCCAGGAAAATTCCGTCGAAAAGACCGCGATCGAGCGTCTTCGCAAGCGACGTCCAATAGTCGAGTGTCTTGTATTTGTGGGATTGATCACGCGGGTGCGCCCATAGACCGTGATTGATGTGGCCCACCGAATTCATGTTGAACGCGTTGATCAGCAGTTTTTTTGTCATCGTAAAATCGCCTAGATGGCACCGTGTCGCGGCGGGGCGCGCTCATTTAGGTAATAGTTTCCGATAGCCTGGTACTTCCAACGAACCGGGTCGTGGAGTGTGTGCGTTCTGACATTGCGCCAGTATCGGTCGAGGTTAAGCTCACTCGCCGTGGCGGAGGTGCCTGACAATTCGAACAATTTCGTTGCGGCCAGCAGACCAGCTTTTGTCGTTAGAATTCTGGCTTCGGCTACTGCCACCGATGCCGCGGCTACCGTGGCTTCTGTCGGCGTGGATTGTGCGTCATGCACAAAGCGGGATGCCCGACGCAACAATGCCGCGGCGGCTTTTAGCTTGACGTTCACCTGGCCCACTGCGCTGACCGTTAGCGGGTCGTCGGAGGCTCTACCGACATTGGCGTCAATCCACGGCCTGGCTCGCTCGCGGACGAAGCGCTTCATTTCTTCATGTGCTCCGACGCCGATGCCGTAATCAATGGCCGCGTGCATCAGCTGGGCGAAAGGCCCGATCGTAGTCGGCGTATCGAACGAAGCCTGGAATGGTATGATCCACCGTTCTTCGACGCGAACGTTATCGAACGTCACGGAGCCGCTGCCGGTTACGCGCTGCCCGAAGCCGTCCCAGTCGTCGATGACGGCGACGCCGTCCGATGATCTTGGAACCATCACCAGATAGGAAACCTGCCCGCCTCCCTCCTGCGCGACAGCAAGGGTCGGTATCCAATGCGCAAAGATCGCCCCGGTGCAATAGAATTTGCGCCCGCTGACGATCCAATCGCCGTTCTCCTGGCGCAAGGAGGTTCTTCTTTTGAAATCCTTATTGCCAATCTCCGCAAGCGCATTGCCAAAACGCTCGCCGGCGAGGACGCGATCGTAGAAAAAGCGCTTCTGCTCCCAGCTTCCGCCGACGCGTAGCACCTCAAGGGCATAGAAATGGTTCTGAGGAATCTGCGAAAGCGATCCGTCGGCCGCCCCGATCGTCGATATGATATCCGCGACCGTCTTGGAGCCGAGCGCCGGGCCGCCGAACTCCTTTGGAACGGTGACACCCCAAAGGCCACTCTGGGAGAACTGTTCAACCTCGCTCCAGGGAAGTTCGCGGCCGCGATCCCTTTCGGAAGCCGTCACCGCAAAACCGGCGGCGAGCTTATCGGCTACTTCGAGGGCTTGCACATGGCTACCAATGACCGGCGGGACACCTGACGGCCGAGGGGCCGGCGCGTCAGCTTTTGCTTCATCACTCATCACTAGTTCCATTGATGCCGCTTGGGAAAAATGTCGTTCAGTTCGAAATTGCCCACAAGGTGATACTTCCAACGAACCGGATCGTGCAGAGTGTGCGTTCTTGCATTCCTCCAATGGCGGTCAAGATTGTGGGAGGCGCGCGTGGCCGAGGAACCCGCTAGATCGAAAAGCATCTCGCTTGCCTCCAGCGCGACTTCGGTCGTGAGTATCTTTGCGTTCGCCACCGCTACAGAGGCCTCTGCGCTGGAACGTTCGGTCACAGGCCGCCTCGCGATCTCATCTAGCGCGGCAGCGGCCTCATAGAGTACCTCCTGGGCCGCATGGTAGCTCGTGTAAAGGTTTCCTATTTCGTGGATGATAGTCGGGTCGTCCGCGGCGCGCTCGCCGCCGAAATCGACCCAAGGGCGTACCCGGTCTCGAACGAAGGACACCGCATCGGATATTGCCGCGCCAGCAATGCCGCAATCGATCGCGGCCTGTATCAATTGCGAAGTGGGACCGGCGAGCCCCGGCCTGTCCTTGAACTCGGCCATCCGGAAAATAAGATCGGGATCGGCCGCTGCGTCGTCGAAGATGACCGATCCGCTTGCCGTTGTCCGTTGCCCGAAGGAAGACCAGTCGTCGACAACCTTCACACCGGGCTGGTCTCGACGAAGCCAGACCTGGACTGGGTTATCGTCGTCATCAACCGCACGGGTTGGAATCCAATGGGCGAATATTGCACTGGTCGAATAGAAACGCCTCCCCGTGAGCCTCGGCTCTCCGTTGACCATCGATAGTCGAGTTGTGCTCGCCGTAACCAGCCGGCTGCCTTTCTCCGGTCCGGCATTTCCAATCCGATGACCGTTGAGCACGTCACCGAAAATGCGGGTCTTTTGGGTCTCGGCCCCGATATCACGGAGCAAAGCGAGCACGCCGAACTGATTTTGCGGAAGTTGGCCGAGGGATGGATCGGCCTCACACAGCGTTTCGAACACCTTCGCGACAGTTACCAACGAGACATCAGCGCCGCCAAACTCGCCTGGAACCGTGATACCGCCAAGACCGCTCGCAGTGTATTCCTCTATTTCATCCCAAGGCAGTCGTCGTTCGCGGTCTCGTGACGACGCCCCGATTTTGAAACGCGCGGCCAATTTTTCCGCTATTGCCAGGGCCTCGAGGTCGCTTGTGATCAAATGCGGCTTTGCGGGTGGACGCGGTAGTCGATTTTCAACCGGCCGATGAGACACATTGTCAGCCATCATTGACCTCATCGTGCCTTCAGGCGGCGTACTACAGCGTCGCCGCCAAGCTGTACGACACATACCAGGGCAATGAGCACGACGATTACCGCCACCATAACCGTCGTGTCAAAACGCTGATACCCGTACCGGATTGCCATATCACCCAGGCCTCCTGCACCCACGGCACCTGCCATCGCTGAGGCACCGATCATGCTGACGATGGTGATCGTGAAGCCGCCAACGATTCCAGGAAGCGCCTCCGGAAGCAGGACGTGCCTGACGATATGCCATCTCCTGCAGCCGATGGCCTGGGCTGCCTCAATCAGCCCGCCATCGACCTCGCGCAGGCTGACTTCCGCAATTCTAGCGAAGAACGGCGTCGCACTTATTGAAAGCGGCACGACCGCGGCCCACACCCCGATTGTGGTTCCTGTGATCAACCGAGTGAGGGGTAACAGCGCGACGAGCAACACGATGAATGGCGTTGCTCTAAAACCGTTGATGACTGCCGCCAAAGAGCGTTGGGCATAAGGAGCCTTTATGAGCCCGCCTGGGGCAGCTAGAACGAGGAAGACTGCAAGCGGGATACCGGCGGCCAGTGCGATCAGAGCCGATGTGCCCACCATGAGAACGGTGTCCAGCAGCGCCTGCCAGAGGCGCTCATACATCATCGCGGACATAGCCGAGTATCCTTACGTTATCTGCAAGTCCCTCGAATCTGGAGAGACCGACTTGATCGTCTGCGTCAGTTGTCAAAAGTATCCGGCCGTACGCGTGGCCTTGGATCCGGTCCACTATGCTCTGAACGATCTGCACCGATGAGCCGACGACCCTCGCCAACTCCTGAAGCTTGATACCCTCACGCCCATTGCCCCCGTAGGTGAGTTCAATGAGCGCCCGCTGGTAAAAATGCTCGCGCGCAGATGTCAGCCGGTCCGCGATATCGCGCGGAATACCAGGCTCCAGCGGCTTGAGCAGTGCCTTTGTGGCTGCATGGCCGGGCTTGCTGAAAATCTCCCAGGTCTTGCCAGCCTCGGCAACCTGGCCGCCTTCGAGCACAACGACATCATCACAGATCTCACGCACGACGCTCATCTCGTGCGTGATCAGCAGGATTGTGATGCCGAGCGAGCGATTGATGTCTTTGAGCAATTGGAGAATAGAGAGCGTGGTCTCCGGATCAAGCGCGGAGGTCGCCTCGTCGCAAAGGAGAATTTCAGGTCGGTTCACCAGCGCCCTCGCGATCCCTACCCTCTGTTTCTGCCCACCTGACAAACGCGAGGGGTAGGCGTCCTGCTTCCCTTCGAGGCCGACAAGCCGCAAAACATCAGCAACGCGCTCGTCAATTTCGAGCTTGGGCACACCCGCCACTATCAGAGGGAGCGCGACGTTACCCCAGACGGTTTTAGCCGACAGCAAATTGAAGTGTTGAAAGATCATTCCGACCTTGCGTCGGAATGTCACGAGTTCGCCGTCACTTAGCGACCGGACGTCAACCCCGTCTACGACGACGCTGCCCTCGGTCGCGGTCTCCAGCCGATTCACAGTGCGGAGCAGGCTCGATTTCCCTGCTCCGCTGCGCCCTATGATGCCGAAGATCGAGCCTCGTGCGACGTCTATCGTAATGCCTTTGAGAGCGTGGACGGAGCCCTTGTGTGTGTCATAGGTCTTTCCCACGCCGTCGAACGAAACTGCGATTGCCCGCGCGGGATTGGCCGATAAGCCTTTCCCGTTTTCCGGCGAAGGTGCCTCGATTGGCTCGACCCGGCTTACGGATAAGGCGGTCAATTCGTTGCCACCCAAGGCAGCGTGTAGAGCTTCGTGTCGGATGCGAACGCCTTGTTGATCGCATCCTTCACGGCCTGCGAATTCTGGTAAAGAGTGACCAGCTCCTTGACGGCCGGATCTTCCACGCGGTCGGACTTTACGGCAAAAATGATGGCGAACTGCTTGTCGTCGACACCGGAGTAGAGGAGGCCCGAACTCGGATCGAACGCCTTGGAGGCGACGATAAAGTGAGGGTACCCCTGAGCCAGATCAACATCGCCAGTGACGCGCGCAAGCTGGGGACCCTCGACTTCGGTGAAACTCAGGTTCTTTGGATTCTCCGTGATGTCGTCAAGCGATCCCTTGAACCCAACGCCGTCCTTGAGCTTGAGCAGGCCGGCGCGCTGGAGGAGTAGGAGTCCGCGGCCCTGGTTAACCGGGTCGTTCGCTATGGCGACCTTGCCGTTTTCGGGGATATCTTCGAACTTCTTGTACTTGAGCGAGTACAGCCCGATGTTAGCAAGCACGCCGATGCCTGCGCTCTTGAAATCATAGCCACGTTCCTTGGTAGCATTGTCGAGGAACGGCTGGTGTTGAAAGTAGTTGACGTCGATGTCGCCGGATTGAAGCGCGATATTCGGAGTCGTCCAGTCGCTGAACTCGACCACTTCGAGATCGAGCCCTTTGGCCTTCGCCTCCGGGATCAAGGCTTCAATCGAGTCCGCGTATACGCCAGGAACAACGCCGACCTTCAACGTGGCCGCCGTTGCAGGCAATGAGAAGGACAGCGCGGCCAGAGCCACAAGCAATGTTCTAAGCGTAAGTTTCATTGGTTGACCTCTTGTTTTGGAGGGACCAACGTATTGTCTGTGAAATTGATAGACAAAGATGATTTTTGCGAGATGGCTTTCGCTTCGAGAATATTTTCGCAACCCAAAGTCATCGATTCAATGCGAACGCTTGCGGTGGCGGACGACAACCCTGAAGGGCGGGCGATTACTACCCCGCGGCCCGGAGATGTGCGTTCGGCTACAAAAGATTGGCCTTGATGAGACAATGGCGGCGGTTTTTGAAAACGAACTGAACCGCGCCGGATTGCCGGAGACCGTTGGCTTAAATTGTGCAGTCATCGCCGGTTCGCCCAGCATGGCGTGCTGGGAAATCACTCCGGACTGAAACTGCCCGCGCCGCTTCGCCGATCAAGTTGTTGACCACCGACGCAGCGGCATGGCTTTGCTGAACGATCTGGGGCACCAGATCGATATCGGGAAGGCTGCCCAGCCCCAGTGGCCCCATCGCAAACACCCCATGCGAAGGGTTCGCCCGGGTCCGCCCGCAGTCGTCCACGACGATGCCGATATCGAGTTCGTCCCTCGTTGCCAGACCCGCAACAATAAGCGAACGAACGGGTGGGCTATCGGTCCCGGATGGCCGCAAGCGGCAGTCGATGGTCAGATCCGCGGGAAGGACCTCCGGCCCGGTCAGTGCCGAAAACAGCACGCCGTTGGTGGCGATGCAATTTACCTTTCCCTTCCTCACGGCAATCGCGCCGCTTGCGATTGCGTGATGCAGGCGCTGATAGTGCTCCGGCGGCAAGCGGTTGCGATGACTGTCGTAGACGGCCTTCACGTGACGTTTGAACCGTGCCCGTTCTTCCGGCGTCAGGCCAGTCCAGATGTCTCGCGCGCGGGAACGAAAACCGTTCATGACGCCCTGCCATCCCGAACCTTCCAGGTCGGCACTGCGTGCGGCCTCGCGCAAGAAGCGAAACGCACCGCGCAGCGTCTTCGGCACGGGCTGGTCCGTGACGACGGATCCAACCGCAGCGGGAGCATGCGACTGAGGCAGGAAACCCGATTCCGAGATCAACGTGACACGGGAAATTCTGGAATCAGCCAGCAGCCGGAGCGCCCTGTCGACCGCGTGAATGCCACTGCCGATCACGATAGCGCTTTGCGCAGCATCGGCAAGCGCCGCATCCGAAGTTTCACGCAGGCCGTAACCGGTGGCGAGAAAAACGGCATCGAAGCGGGTCGGCTGCTCGGCACCTGCGAAGACCGAATATCCTCCGGCCGGATGCCTGCCGATCGCCGTGATCGCATCCGAACCAAACTGCACGACGACATCGGGCCGATCTGTCAGGGCCTCGGAGAAGCGTTTATAGACATAGCTGCTGAAGATATCTCCGGGAACGAAGGCGTGCTCGAGACCGGCAGGGTCCGAGGTGAGGCGATCGCGCCATGTGTCATCTCTTTCCAGCCAGCGATGGAAATCGTCGGGCAGCGCCGGATCGACGGAAAGGTCGCGAACCCGGCTGGTCAGCACCGTCGATGCAGGCCGGCTGATGCCTTCGCTGATATCGATCTTTGCGCGCGGGTCGAACATCACCAGATGGAAAGGGTGATCGACTCTCTTGAAAAGAGCGATTGCGGTCATGATTCCGGTAAAGCCCCGGCCGACGATCGCAATCCGTGCGAGATGGTCGGCTTTCTGGCCATCCGGCCTCGAAGAACGTGACGAGAGAAGAGTCATTCATCGGCTCCTTCTGCGTGTGAGCGCCCGGAACGAGCGCCGCGTAATTCTCCACTAAAATAATAGAAAATACTGTTCCGAACGCAAGCACTATTCGACGCGCTCGGTTGACAACGTGGCGTCGGCGTGCGGCAGGACCGCTGTTCCCTTGCCGACTGGCTGCTTTGCGCCTTCTGAAGCAATGAAGATTCGGGAGATGCGACGGTTGGAAATTAATTCCCAGCAACGCCGAAAAAAGAGAGAAATTTAGAACAACTGCAACGATCTGCGGAATTCTTGAACCATCAATTCCAGCGAGGATTGGCTTAACGTCTCTCTGCCGGGTCCATGGCATCGGCTGCAAGAGGAAGGTAGCATGGCGGCTCCACTGGTCAGCTTGAGCAATCTGTCGACAGAGCCAGAGGCTTCGCCTCAGGTTGCCGCGATTTGGCAGGCCCTTTGCGCGGAGGCCGTCAATGCTTCGGCCAAGGACCCCGCACTCACGCGCGCCATGAATTCGGCAGTGCTCTATCATGCGAGCTTCGCCCAGGCGCTCGCCCAGCGGGTCGCGATCAAACTGGCCAACCATGATCTCGACCAGGACGAACTGCTGGCGGTAATCGCGCAGGCCTTCATCGCCAATCGCACTATCATTGCGGATGCGGCTGCGGACCTGACGGCGATCAAGGAGCGCGATCCGTCGAATACGGAAATCCTGACGCCATTTCTATATTTCAAAGGCTTTGTCGCATTGCAGGGACAACGCGTCGCCCATTGGCTCTGGCATCATGACCGCCTGCATCTTGCGCGCCACATCCAGAGCCGCATTTCTGAAGTCTTTGGCGTCGACATTCATCCCGCCGCCAAGATGGGCAGGAGCATCATGCTCGATCACGGGAGCGGCTTGGTCATCGGCGAGACAGCCATCGTTGAAGACGACGTATCGATCCTCCAGAACGTCACATTGGGAGGAACGGGCAAGGAGACCGGCGACCGACACCCCAAGGTGCGGCGTGGCGCGCTGATCGGAGCAGGCGCCAAGATCCTCGGCAACATCGAAATCGGCGTCGGCGCCAAGGTTGGCGCAGGAAGCGTTGTCGTAAATGCCGTGGCAGCCTACACATCCGTGGCCGGCGTTCCGGCGAGACAGGTCGGCAAGTGCCATTTCAATCTGCCGGGCATCACGATGGACCAGACCTTATCTGAACCGGAATATACGATATAGAGACGTTCTTGGAGGAGCGAGGCGGTGCCCCAGATTAGACTAGTCCCTCCCTCTTCTGGGGAGGGTTGGGGAGGGGACTTTTCTGACCCTAAATTCCGCCCTGCCAGACCTTGATCGCCTCGACCGGCCAGATCAGCATCAGCACATTGAGTGTCAGGTTGTCGCGGATCATAAAGCCCGTGAAAATCTCGAAGAAGATGGCGACCGCGACCGTCAGCGCCACCGGCGCGCGCCAGGCGAAGAAGAAGCCGAGGCACATGAAGACGGTGTCCATTGCCGAATTGAGAATGCTGTCGCCGTAATAATCGAGCGCGATCGTCGCCGTGCGGTAGCGGTCGATGATGAGAGGCGAGTTTTCCAATAATTCCCAGCAGGACTCGATGGCGAGCGCCAGGAGCAGACGCGCCATCAGCGGCTTGCGGCGCAGGAGCAGATAGCTCAGTCCGTAGAACAGGAACCCGTGGATGATGTGCGACGGCGTGTACCAGTCCGACAGATGCTGCGAATTGCCGCTGGTATTGACCCAGCCCTCCCACAGCTTAACATAACCGCAGGCGCAGATCGGCACACGGCCCATCATATATTCTGCGATGATCTGGGCAGCCAGGACTGCGATGCAGGCGACGAACCAAAAGCTCTGATGCCTGACCCGATATTCGGCGTCTGCAGTGGTCACTTCTCGCCATCCGTTTCCAGGTTGATGCTGTGTTTGAGCACCAGCGGCATCTGCGCCAGCGTGAAGATGATGGTGATGGGCATCGTGCCCCAGACCTTGAAGGCGACCCAGGTATCGTCGGAAAAATTGCGCCAGACGACTTCGTTCAGCACGGCGAGAAACAGGAAGAAGACGCCCCAGCGGATGGTAAGTTTGCGCCAACCTTCGGCATCGAGCTGGAAAGCGGCGTTGAAGACATAGCCGAGCAGAGACCGGCCGAAAGCGAGCCCGCCGAGCAGCGCCACCCCGAAGAGCGTGTTGACGATGGTCGGCTTCATCTTGATGAAGGTCTCGTTCTGCAGCCAGATCGACAGCGAGCCGAAGATGACGACCACGATGCCGGAGACGAAGGGTGTGATCGGCAGATGGCCGAGCACGATCTTCGAAACCACAAGCGAAATCACCGTCGCCGCCATGAAGAGCCCGGTCGCGACGAATAGCGGCCCGCCCAGTTCGGAAAGGGCGGGAAATTTTTCGACCAGCCATTGGCCACGCAGATTGGCGAAGAAGAAGATCATCAGCGGCCCGAGTTCCAGCGCCAGTTTCAGCATCGGATGATGGCGGTCGGCCGCGGACGGGGTGATGTCGCTTTCGGTGGTCATGCGTTCTTCGAACCTGCTATTGCTGAAAACCTGTTTCCGACCGTCCCTTGCAGGCTTTCGGCGGCATATCTGTGGCATCATTGCTCGAGCCCGGCAATGGCATGGGCAAAATCCTCGGCCTCGAACGGCTCCAGATCTTCCACGCCTTCGCCGACGCCGATGAAATAGACCGGCAACTTGTGCTTGACGGAGATCGCGACGAGAATGCCGCCGCGCGCCGTGCCGTCGAGCTTGGTCATGATCAACCCGTTGACGCCGGCGACATTGCGGAAGATCTCGACCTGGCTCAGCGCATTCTGCCCCGTCGTGGCATCGAGCGTCTGCAGCACGGTGTGCGGCGCGTCGGGATCAAGCTTGCCGAGCACACGCACGATCTTCTCAAGTTCGGCCATCAGCTCGGCCTTGTTCTGCAGGCGGCCGGCGGTATCGACGATCAGCACGTCGCATTTTTTTGCCTTGGCCTGTTCAAAGGCGTCGTAGGCAAGACCGGCTGCATCGGCGCCGAGCTTGGTGCCGATGAATTCGGAATTGGTCCGCTCGGCCCAGATCTTAAGCTGCTCGATCGCCGCCGCGCGGAAGGTATCGCCGGCGGCGAGCATCACCTTCAGCCCGGCACCAGAGAGCTTCGCCGCGAGCTTGCCGATCGTCGTCGTCTTGCCGGTGCCGTTGACGCCTACGACGAGGATAACATGCGGCTTGTGCGAAAGATCGAGCTGTAGAGGCTTGGCGACCGGCTTCAGAACCTTGGCGATTTCCGACGCCATGATCCGGCTGACATCCTCGCCGGTCACATCTTTGCCGTAGCGCTCGGAAGCGAGCGTATCGGTGACGCGCAGCGCCGTCTCGACGCCGAGATCGGCCTGGATCAGCAGGTCTTCGAGATCCTGCAGGGTCTCGTCGTCGAGCTTGCGCTTGGTGAAGAGCGCGGTGATCTGGCCGGTGAGCTGCGAGGACGTACGCGCAAGCCCGTTGCGCAGGCGCTGGAACCAGCTGAGTCTGGGTTGCGGGGCAACGGGTTCGGGTTCGGCGACCTTCGGGCCGGTAGCGAAGCCTTTGGGAAGGATGGGAGTGCTGGTCGCCGATTCCGCCGTGGGGCTACCCCCCTCTGCCCTGCCGGGCATCTCCCCCACAGGGGGGGAGATCGGCTGAACAGAGGCGTCCAGCACCTCATCGATCTCAGGTAGAATTTCCTCTACAGGCGCTTCTGCGACTTCTTCGGTCCCTTCGATCGAAGCCGGCGCATCAGACTCCAAATGATCTCCCCCCTTGTAGCGGACATGTCCCGAAGGGACAGAGGGGGGTGCTTCCGCAGCACTCTCGGCACTCACCTCCGCTTCCGCCTCGGCTTCCAGCAGCGACAGCGGCACGACGCCCATATCGCTGAGCTGGTCCGGAGCCGGCAGGATCGCTGGCTCGGCATCGTCACACTCTTCCTCGGCATCCTGCACGACATCCGCAGCCGGTCCGCCGGCGGTATCCCTCTCCTCGGGAAGAACAGGATCATCCGCGATCGGCAGGTCTTCGTCGCGCGAACGCTGCTCGAGCTCCCTTTCCACAGCCTCAGGCACGGGTTCTTCAGCCGGCTTGCCGAAGGTGAAGACCTTTTTGATGAAACTGAGCGCCATGGGGAATCCGTGAAAGTCAGGCCGCTGCGGCCGTCAATTGCATGTCGAGATGCTTGCCATTGTGGCCGGTGATCGTGACCGGCACAAGTTCGCCGGGACGAAGGCCGGCGGCTGTAACCAGCGTGAAGTTTTCCGTATGCGCAAGGCCGTTGTTTTCGACAAGCAGCCACTGCCGGGTTCCTACCATGCCATCGAGGTGGGATTGATGCAGCCTATGTCCCGTGGCGCGCAGCCGTGCGGCGCGGTCCTTGACCAGCGACCGGTCGAGCTGCGGCATGCGGGCGGCCGGCGTGCCGGGACGCGGGCTGTAGGGGAAAACATGCAGGTGCGCGATATCAGCTTCTTCAGCGAGCCGCACCGCATTGGCGAACATCTCTTCCGTTTCCGTTGGGAAACCTGCGATCATATCGGCGCCGAAGCTCATCTCCGGGCGAAGGCGGCGCGCATCCTCGATGAAATGCAGCGCGTCGGCGCGAGAATGCCGCCTCTTCATCCGCTTCAGGATCATGTCGTCGCCATGCTGTAGCGACAGATGCAGATGCGGCATGAAGCGAGGCTCGTCGGCGATCAGGTCCATCAGATGGGCATCGGCCTCGATGCTGTCGATCGAGGATAGCCTCAGTCGGCGGATCTCCGGGAGCTGTTTCAAAAGCGTCTTTGCCAGAAGCCCGAGCGTCGGCGCGCCCGGCAGATCGCCGCCATAGCTGGTGGCGTCGACCCCGGTCAGCACGATCTCGCGATACCCGCTGTCGACGAGCTTGCGGGCCTGGTCAACCACGGCGCCCATCGGCACCGAGCGGGAATTGCCGCGGCCATAGGGAATGATGCAGAAGGTGCAGCGATGGTCGCAGCCGTTCTGGACTTGGATGAAGGCACGAACATGACCGTCGATGTGCCTGACCATCTGCGGCGCCGTCGCCCTGACGCTCATGACATCGTTGACGCGGAGCTTCTCCTCGGCCGAAACACCGAAATCCGGCAGGCTGCGATAGGAGGCGCTTGAAAGCTTCTCCTCGTTGCCGAGCACCGCATCGACCTCCGCCATCTCGGCGAAGGTCTGTTTTTCCGTCTGCGCGGCGCAGCCGGTGACGATGATGCGGGCATGTGGATTGTCGCGCCGCGCCCGGCGGATCGCCTGGCGGGCCTGACGCACGGCTTCGCCGGTCACGGCGCAAGTATTGACCAGGATGGCGTTGTTGAGCCCGGCCTTCTCGGCCTGCGCCCTCATCACTTCGGATTCATATGTGTTGAGGCGGCAGCCGAAGGTAATGACCTCGACGCCGCTCACTGCGCCCCCGCCTCTTGTGTACCATCGCGCGACCAGAGACCTGTCGACGGATCGAGTCGGCCCGACCATTCCCATTCGGCCGGACCGGTCATGATGACGTGATCGTCGCGCTCGCGCCATTCGATCGAAAGCACGGCTGGCGGCTTGGCGCTCGCCACATTGATCGTCACCTTGCGCCCGGTGCGGCCGGTACGCGCGGCGCTGACAGCAGCGGAACAGGCAGCCGAGCCGCAGGCGAGTGTCAACCCCGCGCCGCGCTCCCAAGTGCGTGTCGTCACGGATGTCGGCGACGTCACCTGCGCCAGGGTGATATTGGCGCGCTCGGGAAACATCGGATGATTTTCGAGCAGCGGCCCGAAGCGGGCGAGATCATAGGACATTACATCCTTATCCACCCAGAAGATCGCATGCGGATTTCCCATCGACATGGCGGAAGGCGAATGCAGCACCGGATTGTCGATCGGGCCGATCTGCAGCTCGATACGGCTGGTGTCGTGAAATTCTTCCGCCAGCGGGATCCTGTCCCAATCGAAAACCGGCTTTCCCATATCGACGGAGATCGTCCCGTCCTCGTGCTCGACGGCATTGAGGATCCCGGCGACCGTCTGGAAGGTGAAGGCCTTCCGACCGGTCTCTGCGGCAAGCGCCTGCACGACGCAGCGGGTGCCGTTACCGCAGGCCTGCGCCTTCGAGCCATCGGAGTTCAGGATATCGATGAAGGCATCTGTGCCGGCGGCCTTCGGATCATGGATCGCCATGATCTGGTCGAACTCGGTCTGCGGATCGGCATTGAGCGCGACCGCCGCCGAGGGCGTCACCTTATCAGGCCGTCCGCGCATGTCGACGACCAGGATCTTGTTGCCAAGCCCGTTCATCCTCGCGAATTCGACCGTTGCGCTCATAATATCATTCCGTCCGTCTTTCCGCTGTATATGGCGGAAACGCGAGGGAATTACCAGTGGGTGAGTGCCATGCAGGCCTTGCAGCCGACTGAGCCTCCGGGCGGTCCGTCTTCTACCGCTGCCCGCCGTCGGCTTCGAAGGACGCCGCATGCGCCTCGACGATAGCGGCGGTGATGACCTTCCTCAGCTCGTAGACCAGCGAGCGGGATCGTTTGCGATCCAGATCCTGTGCCGCTTTTGCAAGACTAAGGCCTTCGTTGAGAACAATATGATGGGCCCGTGCCAGCGCCCAACTTTCAATATCAGCATTGATCATTCGATATCTCCGCCGGATCATCCGGCATCAAGGATATTCACGAATCATTTTACAGGACGCACTTAAGTAGAAAGTAGAATCACAAGCGGATTATTTTGCAACTGGCGTAAATAGCGTATTGGCCTGTAAGCGGCATTTAACTACCGGATCCATGTCCCACTGCTTCCGAAAAGCCGGTCGTGCGGCCATCGGCCCGCATTCGCCTTGACTTTCCCGCCGCTTTCCTGTTTATCGCGGCCAATCCGCGACGAGCCACATGACTCCGAGCCGCCGACCGGGACACCGAGATCCCGGAGGTCAACACCCGACAGCGCGATGCGCCCTCGGGTGCTTTTTGGCTTTGCGTCTTGTTTTCGTCAAGGAAAAGCACGACGTTTCCGGGCAGATCAACCCGCCCGAAACGTATCAAGGAAGAGCCGATGTTTGAAAACCTCCAGGACCGTCTTGGATCCATTCTGAATGGACTGACAGGCCGTGGCGCGCTTTCGGAAGCCGATGTTTCCGCAGCGCTGCGCGAGGTTCGCCGCGCGTTGCTGGAGGCCGACGTCGCACTCGACGTCGTACGCTCCTTCACTGACCGCGTGCGTGAAAAGGCAGTCGGCGCCGAGATCCTGAAGTCGATCAAACCCGGCCAAATGGTCGTCAAGATCGTCCATGACGAACTGATCGAGATGCTGGGCGGCGAAGGCGTCGGCATCGATCTGCATGCGCCGGCCCCTGTCGTCGTCATGATGGTCGGCCTGCAGGGCTCGGGCAAGACGACGACGACCGCCAAGATCGCCAATCGCCTGTCGACGCGCGATAAGAAGAAGGTGCTGATGGCGTCGCTCGACACGCGCCGTCCGGCCGCTCAGGAACAGCTTCGTCAGCTCGGCGCCCAGACCAATATCGACACGCTGCCGATCATCACGGGTCAGTCGCCGACCGATATCGCCGCCCGCGCCGTGCAGGCGGCCAAGCTCGGCGGCCACGACGTCGTCATCCTCGATACCGCCGGCCGCACCCATATCGACGAGCCCTTGATGGTCGAGATGGCCGACATCAAGAAGCGATCGAATCCGCATGAAATCCTGCTGGTCGCCGACAGCCTCACCGGTCAGGACGCCGTCAACCTCGCCCGCAACTTCGACGAACGCGTCGGCATCACCGGTCTCGTGCTGACCCGTATGGACGGCGACGGGCGTGGCGGTGCTGCCCTTTCGATGCGCGCCGTAACCGGCAAGCCGATCAAGCTGATCGGCGTCGGCGAGAAGATGAGCGAGCTCGAGGAATTCCATCCCCGCCGCATCGCCGACCGTATCCTCGGCATGGGCGACATCGTCTCGCTCGTCGAGCGCGCGGCCGAGAACATCGACGCCGAGAAGGCGGCCGCGATGGCCGCCAAGATGGCCAAGGGTAAGTTCGACCTCGATGACCTCGCCGACCAGCTGCGCCAGATGCAGAAGATGGGCGGCATGGGCGGCATCATGGGTATGATGCCCGGCATGGCCGGCATGAAGGACAAGATGGCCGCCGCCGGTCTGAACGACAAGCTTTTCGGCCGCCAGATCGCCATCATCCAGTCGATGACCAAGGCCGAACGCGCCAATCCCGACTTGCTCAAGCATTCGCGCAAGAAGCGAATCGCCGCCGGCTCAGGCACCGATGCCGCCGACATCAACAAGCTTCTGAAGATGCACCGCCAGATGGCTGATATGATGAAGATGATGGGCGGCAAGGGCAAAGGCGGCCTGATGAAGCAGATGATGGGCGGCCTTGCGGGCAAGATGGGGCTGGGGGGCCTCGGCGGCATGGGCGGCATGCCCGATCTCTCGAATATCGACCCGAAGCAGCTGGAAACCCTGCAGAAACAGGCGGAAGCGGCGGGTTTGGGAAAACCGGGTGGGGGTATGCCCGGTCTCGGCGGCTTGCCGGGTGGTTTGCCTGGCCTCGGCGGCGCCAAGCTGCCGGGTCTTGGCGGTGGTTTCCCGGGTTTGCCCGGATTGCCGAAGAAGAAGTGAAAGGATCGCTTGCCCCATGATTGATCCGGACGTCAAAGCCCAGCTCGGGAGCTATCGTCAGTCGATCGACAATATCGATGCCGCTCTCGTGCACATGCTGGCCGAACGCTTCCGCTGCACCAAAGAGGTCGGCGTGCTGAAGGCCAAATACAATCTGCCGCCGGCCGATCCGGCGCGCGAGGAATACCAGATCGAACGCCTTCGCCAGCTGGCGAAAGCCGCCAATCTGGACCCGGATTTCGCCGAGAAGTTCTTGAACTTCGTCATCAAGGAAGTCATCCGGCACCATGAGCAGATCGCTGCGGACCACGCTGAACAGAACGCCGCAGCCCGATAACCATACCGCCTTACGAAGCGGTCTAGAAAAGCCTAAGGAGTAAAGAACATGGCACTGAAAATTCGTCTCGCCCGCGGTGGCTCCAAAAAGCGCCCGTATTACCACGTCGTTCTCGCCGATGCGCGCAGCCCGCGTGACGGCCGCTTCCTCGAAAATCTCGGCTCCTGGAACCCGATGCTCGCCAAGGATGACGAAAAGCGCGTTCAGCTGAACGCCGAGCGCATCAAGCATTGGCTCGACAACGGCGCTCAGCCGACTGACCGCGTCCTGCGCTTCCTCGACGAAGCCGGCGTTGCCAAGCGCGAAGCCAAGAACAACCCGATCAAGGCGAAGCCTGGCAAGCGCGCCCAGGAACGCGCCGCCGAAAAGGCCCAGAAGATCGCCGACGCCGCAGCAGCTGCTGCTGACGCCGCGGAATAATCCGGACATCCCCTTTTCGAGCGGGCGGCATGGCGACATGCCGCCCGTTTTCGTTTCCAATCGCCCGCACTTCGTTTATGAGAAACCTGTCTTTCGGCTTCACATGAAGGAACCCATGACAAAGCTTGAAAACCCGGTTTTGATGGCTACGATCGGCGGCGCACAGGGCCTCAGGGGCGAGGTGCGCGCCAAGGCCTACACGGCCGATCCGACCGCGCTCGGCGATTATGGCCTTCTGCACAGCATGGACGGCCGCAGCTTCGAAATCCTCGAAATCCGCGAGATGAAGAACGTCGTCGTTGTCCGTTTCCGCGGCATTAACGACCGCAACGCCGCCGAAGCGCTGAACGGACTCGAACTCTATATCGAGCGAGACAACCTGCCGGACGAGGAGCTCGAGGACGACGAATTCTACTATGCCGATCTCGAAGGGCTCGAAGCGCTTGATGACAAAGGCGTCAGCTACGGGACGGTCACCGGTGTATTCGATTTCGGCGCCGGCGATCTCCTGGAGCTCAAGGGCCCGGGCAAGCGCCCGGTCCTCATTCCCTTCTCCGAAGCCTCGGTGCTGGAAATCGATCTCGAAGCCGGTACGCTGCTGATCGATCCGCTGGCGGCGGGACTGGTCGATGAGCCCGAGCTGTCGCAGTTCACTGCGGGCAAGCCGAAAAAGAAGAAGTAATGGCTTTCCGGGCGCGCATACTGACACTTTATCCGGAAATGTTTCCCGGGCATCTTGGCTTCTCGCTCGCCGGCAAGGCGATGGAGCGTGGGCAATGGTCGCTGGATCTGGTGCAAATGCGTGATTTCGCCACTGACAGACACCGCACCGTCGACGACACCCCGGCGGGCGGCGGCGCCGGCATGGTGCTGAAGGCAGACGTTCTTGCTCGCGCGATCGACAGCGGCGGTGAGAATGATCCCCGGCCGCGCCTGCTGATGAGCCCGCGCGGCCGTCCGCTGACTCAGCAGCGCGTGCGTGAGCTTGCGGCGGGTGACGGCGTCATCATCGTCTGCGGTCGCTTCGAGGGCGTCGACCAGCGGGTGATCGAGGCACGCGGACTGGAAGAGGTCTCGATCGGCGATTACGTGCTGTCGGGTGGCGAGCCGGCGGCGCTGGTTCTGCTTGATGCGATCATCCGCATCCTGCCCGGCGTTATGGGCAACGATCTTTCCGGCCTGCACGAAAGCTTCGAGGGCGGGCTGCTGGAACATCCCCATTATACCCGCCCCCAAGAGTGGGAAGGCCGGGAAATTCCCTCGGTCTTGACGTCCGGCAACCACGGGGCCATCGAGAAATGGCGCCACCAGGAAGCGGTGCGACTGACGCGGGAACGGCGGCCGGACTTGCTCGATAGCGTTAAAACCAAGAAAAACGGCTGATTTCGCCGGCCTTTTCACAAAAATGTCGTGCGAGGGATGACAAGCCCCGGCCTTTCGTGTATTGGCGCACGCGGAAATGGGGTTAGCCCCGTCTGCCAGCAAACAAAGAATGGCGAATCCGCTCCCGCCCGCAAGGGCAAAATCCTGAGGCTAACCCAAAGGATCAGTGTCGAGCGCTCTGGCTGTTTCAGAAGAACCAAAGGTTAAGACGATGAACATCATCCAGCAGCTTGAGGCCGAACAGGCCGCCAAGATCGAAGCCAAGCGCACCCTCCCCGAGTTCTCCCCGGGCGACACCGTCCGCGTCAACGTGAAGGTTACGGAAGGCAACCGTACCCGCGTTCAGGCCTATGAAGGCGTCTGCATCGCCCGCTCCGGCGGCGGCCTGCAGGAAAACTTCACGGTCCGCAAGATCTCCTACGGCGAAGGCGTCGAGCGCGTATTCCCGGTCTACTCGCCGCTGATCGAAAGCGTCGACGTCGTTCGTCGCGGTAAGGTCCGTCGCGCCAAGCTCTATTACCTCCGCGACCGTCGCGGCAAGTCCGCTCGTATCGTCGAAGACACCGGCGTTCGCGCCCGCAAGCTCAACGACGCCGAACGCGCTGCTGTCGCCGAGGAGAAGGCCCGTATCGAAGCCGAGAAGGTTGCAGCCGCCCAGGCGCTCGCCGCCGAAAAGGCAGCAGCAGAAGCTGCGGAAGCCAAGGCCGCTGCCGAAGCAGCTGCTGCAGCCGAAGCCGAGAAGGCCGCAGAATAAGATCTGCGCAAAATTCTATTCCTGGAAAGGCGGCCTTCGGGTCGCCTTTTCTATTTTTTGCTTCGCCACGCAGCCGGCGGCCTTGCCTCACACCCATCTTCCGTGACAGTTTTCGCCGTTCATTTGAGGGAACCGTTCAATGTTGTTTCGCCGCACCGTTCTTGCTGGCTTTGCCGCCCTTGCTCTTCTGCCGCTTGCCGCATCAGCCGCCGAACTGCCGGATCTTGGCGGCAAGAGCGTCATCGTCGTCACCGAGAATGCCTATCCGCCGCTGCAGTTCGTCGACCCGAAATCCGGCAAAGCGATCGGCTGGGAATATGATGCGATGAATGAGATCGCCAAGCGGCTGAATTTCAAGGTCGAGTACCAGAACACCAGCTGGGACGCGATGATCCAGGCGGTTTCCGACGGCCAGTACAACATCGGCATGACCGGCATCACGATCAAGGACGACCGCAAGCAGAAGGTCGACTTCTCCGATCCCTATATGCGCTCGCAGCAATTCATGCTGGTGCGCGGCGATGAGAAGCGCTTCACCGACGCCAAGTCCTTTAGTGAATTCAAAGACGGCCTGATCGGCGCCCAGCCTGGCACCTCGCCTTTCTACACCGCCGTCTACGAAATCCTCGACGGCAACGAACAGAACCCGCGCATCAAGCTTTTCGAAACATTCGGCGCCACCGTGCAAGCCCTGAAAACAGGCGACGTCGATCTCGTCCTCACCGACAGCGTCGCTGCCAAGGGCTATGTCGATTCTTCCAACGGCGGCCTGAAGGTCGTCGGCGAACCGCTCGGCACCGAGGACTTCGGCTTCATCTTCCCGAAGGGTTCCGATCTCGTCGCTCCCATCAACGCCGCGATCGCAGCGCTGAAGGCTGACGGCACCTTCGACGCACTGAACAAGAAATGGTTCCTCGACTACAAGATGGGCGAATAATCCGCCGAGCGATCGCAGATGGCACTACCACCATCCCGGCGGCAGGAGAAGGACGACCGTCCCTGGTGGCTGGCCGTCCTTGTCTTGATCGGCATCGTTCTCGCCTTCGTCATCATCACCAATGACATTTACACCCAGGTCTTCCGGACCGTGGTGAATGGCGTCGGCGTCACCGTGTTCGTGACGCTCGTCGCCTTTGCGCTGGCAACGGTGCTCGGTCTCGGCATCGCGCTGCTCGGGCTGGCCGACAGCATCGTGCTGCGCCAGATCGCCCGCTTCTACATCGAGATCATCCGCGGCATTCCCATGCTGGTGCTGCTCTTCTACGTCGCCTTCGTCGGTGCGCCCGGTTTCGTCACGGCCTATAACTTCATCATCACACCCCTGGTGAAATCAGGTATCGCCGAGCCGATCCTGGTGCGCGACCTATCGCTGATGTGGCGGGCCATCATCGCGCTGATGATCGGCTATTCATCCTTCATCGCCGAGGTCTTCCGAGCCGGTTTTCAATCGGTCGATATCGGTCAGATCGAGGCGGCAAAGTCGCTCGGCCTGTCGCGCTACCGCCGGTTCCGGCTCGTGGTCTTCCCGCAGGCGATCCGGGTCATCCTCCCGCCGCTCTCCAACGATTTCGTCTCGATGGTGAAGGATTCGTCTCTCGTGTCGGTGCTCGGCGTGGCCGACATCACGCAGATGGGTAAGGTCTATGCCTCCGGCTCCTTCCGCTTCTTCGAGACCTATTCGATCGTCACCTATATCTATCTGATCCTGACGATCGGACTGTCGCTGGCGCTGCGGCGGATCGAGAAGAAGATGAAGCAGATGCCGCGACACTAAACACCTGCGTCCATTCGGATGCAGAAAGGACGCGCCTCACGATTCGAATTGCCGTTTCGATCAAAAATCGCTATATCCAGCGCCATGGAATCCAAGTTCAGTTGCATTGGCGCGCATATATTCGTGCTGCAGGATCATTATCGCCTGCCGGCGCGGTTCTTTGCATGCGTCTCCGGTGCACTCAACAGCCGACTTCGTTGATCGAATGACGGCCGGCGGAGCCTAATCCGCTTTTTCCGATTTTCCAAAGCTTCCAAAAACGGACTTACCGCCATGAGCGCACCGCGTACCCTCTACGACAAGATCTGGGACGACCACCTGGTCGACGAGCAGGCAGACGGCACCTGTCTTCTCTACATCGACCGCCACCTGGTCCATGAAGTCACCTCGCCGCAGGCTTTCGAAGGCCTGCGCATGTCCGGCCGCAAGGTTCGCGCCCCTGAAAAGACGCTTGCTGTCGTCGACCACAACGTTCCGACCTCGGCCGACCGCCATCTCGGCATCAAGAACGAGGAAAGCCGCATCCAGGTCGAGCAGCTCGCCAAGAACGCTGCCGAATTCCACGTAGAATATTATTCCGAGAACGATAAGCGCCAGGGCATCGTCCACATCATCGGGCCGGAACAGGGCTTCACCCTGCCGGGCATGACGATTGTCTGCGGCGACAGCCACACCTCCACCCATGGCGCCTTCGGCTCGCTCGCCCACGGCATCGGCACATCTGAGGTCGAGCACGTTCTCGCCACCCAGACGCTGATCCAGAAGAAGGCCAAGAACATGCTGGTGCAGGTCGACGGCCAGCTGCCGGCAGGCGTCACCGCCAAGGATATCGTTCTTGCCATCATCGGCGAGATCGGCACCGCAGGCGGCACCGGCTACGTCATCGAATATGCCGGCGAAGCGATCCGTGCGCTGTCGATGGAAGGCCGCATGACGATCTGCAACATGTCGATCGAAGGCGGCGCCCGCGCTGGCCTCATCGCCCCTGACGAAACCACCTTCGAATATATCAAGGGCAAGCCGCGCGCGCCGAAGGGCGAAGCGCTGGAACAGGCGATCGCCTACTGGAAGACGCTGAAATCAGACGAAGGCGCTCATTTCGACCGCGTCGTCAAACTGAACGCCGCCGAACTGCCGCCGATCGTCTCCTGGGGCTCCTCGCCTGAGGACGTCGTCTCGGTCCAGGGCATCGTACCCAATCCGGATGAGATCCAGGACGAAACGAAGCGTGCCTCCAAGTGGCGTGCGCTTGACTACATGGGCCTGAAGCCGGGCACGAAGATGACCGACATCGCTGTCGATCGCGTCTTCATCGGCTCGTGCACCAACGGTCGCATCGAAGACCTTCGCGCCGCTGCCAAGGTCGTCGAGGGCAAGACCGTCGCCTCGACCGTCAACGCGATGATCGTCCCCGGCTCCGGCCTCGTCAAGGAACAGGCGGAAGCCGAAGGCCTCGACAAGATCTTCAAGGCCGCCGGTTTTGACTGGCGCGAGCCGGGTTGCTCCATGTGCCTTGCCATGAACGACGACCGCCTTAAGCCGGGCGAGCGTTGCGCCTCGACCTCGAACCGAAATTTCGAAGGCCGTCAGGGCTTCAAGGGCCGCACGCATCTCGTCTCGCCGGCCATGGCCGCCGCCGCCGCAATTGCCGGGCACTTCGTCGATATCCGCGAGTGGAACTGATCCGTCCGACGGAATGAAAGATAAAGCCGCCCGATGCGTCTCCGCGCATCGGGCGGCTTTTACATTGCGGCGCCGACAGCCGATCGGCGGTGTTCGCGCAACCGGCGATCAGAAAGCCGCCGTCATCGGATCCGGACCCATGCGGGCGCCAGCAGTGTCGAGCTTGGCAATCTCCGCCATGTCGTCGGCATCCAGCTTGAAGTCGAACACCTGGAAGTTCTCCTCGATGCGCGACGGCGTGACCGACTTCGGGATGACGACGAGGCCGGTATCGATATGCCAGCGGATGATCACCTGGGCCGGTGTCTTCCGATGTTTCTTGGCAATCTCGCCGATGACCTTGTTCGAGATGAATTTGCCCTGACCGAGCGGACTCCACGATTCGGTGGCGATATTCAGTTTCTTGTGAACCTCCTGCGCCGCCTTCTGCTGAAAGTCGGGATGCAGTTCGATCTGGTTGATCACCGGAACGACGCCGGTCTCGCCGATGATGCGGTCGAGATGTTCGGGATAGAAGTTCGACACGCCGATCGAGCGGGCGCGGCCCTCTTCGCGGATGCGCACGAACGCTTTCCAGGTCTCGGCGTAGAGGCCGCGATGCGGCGACGGCCAGTGAATGAGATAGAGGTCGACATAGTCGGAGCCGAGCTTCTTGAGGCTGCCGTCGAAGGCGCGCAACGCATTGTCGTAGCCCTGGTCGGTATTCCTGAGTTTGGTGGTGACGAAGATATCCTTTCGGTCGAGGCCGGACGAGCGGATGCCTTCGCCGACACCCTCTTCATTGTCGTAACCCGAAGCCGTATCGATATGCCGATAGCCGGCGGCAATGGCAGTGCGTACCGTCGGCGCGGCAATCTCCTGCGGCGTCTGCCAGACGCCGAGACCGACCTGGGGAATGGAATGTCCGTCATGGAAAGTGATGATGGGTTGAGCGGTCACAATATATCTCCGGGAGCTTGAAGAATTGGACGAGGCATGGATTGCGCCCGCACCTGCGGACGTCCCGGAACGCATTTCAGCCGGAGCGTCCGGTCACCGGAACCATATAGGTGGCGGCATCCTGAAGACAATCAGAGGACCCGGACAATCGTTCCCTTTCGAAGGTGGGGCAGAAGGCGGCGCATGTCACGCAAGCTTACGGCTACGCAGCCGGCCGTCGGCTCGTAGCCAGGCCTGATGAGATGGAAGAAGATCGCCGAACCGCGGTTGCGCAGCCGCGAGGAAATGTTCCAGTCCATGACAAGGCAGACATCGTAGAGGCCGTCGCTACGCCGCATCTCCTCATGACTTGCGCTGAATGGCGCCCGCACGAGGCGATTGTAGTTGGCGTTGCCGGGCTGGTCGCACCAGAGCATGTCTGCGCGGATGCGGCGAATGGGCAGCGAGGTGATGAGCTGACCGTTCCGTTCACCGCGCCGGAAGCCGGAAATCAGCCGCATTGCCGCGATCGGCGTGGCGCCGTCGCCCTCGCGTTTGAGGATGGTCCGGCCCGAACGGCCGATCGCGGCAGGGATGGTGATTGCGCCGAATCGGACGATGGCGCGGCTCTTCTTCCCTGGCGCGGGGCGCACCATGATCGTCGATGACCGCATGCCCCGGCTCCGCCTTGCTTTTTCCATTTTTCTCGCATGTCTTGCATTGCTTGAGGCCTTGATTGAAATCATATGAAAAGCTGCGCGGCAACAGCACCGCCGGCCGATCCTTGCCAAAGCTGCAATTTGGCGTAGGACTAGGGGACTTAACTTTGAGGACGCAACGGCATGACCGCACGCACCATTCTTCTGGTGGATGACGACGAGGACCTTCGTCAGACCCTGACGGAGCAATTGTCGCTTTATGAGGAATTCACGGTTCTGCAGGAAGCCAACGCCGGCAAAGGTGTTGCGACCGCCCGTTCGACGCCGGTCGACCTCTTGATCATGGATGTCGGCCTGCCCGATATGGACGGCCGCGAAGCGGTGAAGCTCCTGCGCAAGGGCGGCTTCAAGGCGCCGATCATTATGCTCACCGGTCACGATACCGATTCGGACACGATCCTCGGCCTTGAAGCAGGCGCCAACGATTATGTCACCAAGCCCTTCCGCTTCGCTGTGCTGCTGGCGCGCATTCGCGTGCAATTGCGCCAGCACGAGCAGAGCGAAGACGCGACCTTTACCGTCGGTCCTTACCTCTTCAAGCCAAGCCAGAAATTGCTCACCACCGACAACGGCCAGAAGATCCGCCTGACGGAAAAGGAAGCGGCGATAATCCGCTATCTCTACCGCGCCGAACAGAAGGTCGTCACCCGTGACGTGCTTCTTGAAGAGGTCTGGGGCTACAATTCCGGTGTAACCACGCACACGCTGGAAACCCATGTGTACCGGCTGCGCCAGAAGATCGAGCGCGATCCCTCCAACGCCGAAATTCTGGTGACGGAAAACGGCGGCTACAAGATCATACCCTAGAGCATTCCGTTTTCTCCAGAGATGCTCTAACTCTTTGTTTTCACGTAGCTCCCAGCAAAAGCGTTTCACGCTTTTCCTGGCAAAACCGCCAGGCGCTTCTGTTGGAATTGCTCTAAGGCGAAAAGCCGACATGGCGCTGACCGACGACATTCATCTGCTTTCCCAGCTTCCGCTGTTCAAGGACATGAGCGAGGACCAGTTGCGGTTGATCGCCTTCGGCGCCGACCGGCGCATGATCGCCGCCGGCCAGATGCTGTTCCGCCAAGGCTCCCCGGCCGAGAGCGCCTACGTCGTCTTGAGCGGCAGCCTGGAACTCAGCACGACGAGCAGCGACGGCATGCAGCGGGCGGAGGCTGTCGCCGGACCGGGAACACTGATTTCGGAGCTGGCGCTGGTCACCCTGGTGGAGCGCAAGTTCACCGCGATCGCGCGCGAAGACACAAGCATCATCCGCATCACCCGCGCCCTCTTCCATCGGCTACTCGAGGAATATCCCGATGCGGCCCGCCTGATCGAAAACCGCATCCGCGACAATCTCGCCGAACTTGCAGCCAAGGCGGCAAGCCAGTTCCATCGATTCAGCTGAATCTTGCCAGAGCGCCGGGCAATGATGGAGCGCAGCCCAGGAGCGTAAGCTCAGCCGCGGCCGAGGCCGTCGATCGCCGCCGCAAGCTTCACGAGATCTGAAGCGTAGAACCCGGCGGCATTGATGCAGTTCGTTTCGAGCAGCTTCAGTCCCTCTTCGGTACGGCAGACATCGATGACATAGGCCGGCGAGTAGCCGGGGTTGATGTCCACCATGCGCTGCCCGAACTCCAGCACATCGTCATCGATCTCGTAACGGTGGATGACACGTGAACCATCCTTGTAGAGCGAATAGGTGACAATCCGATCATTGACGGCCCAGAGACGCCATTCACGCAGGATGCGCACAGGCTTGGTGAGCATCAGCAGCGTGTCATGGCGAAGCGATCCTGCCGGGATTTCCTCTTCGTCAAGCGCAAGCACCCGCTCCGCCATCCGGACGATCTCGCCCGTCGATTTCACGGTGCCGGGCTCTTCCTTGCTGTCGCCGACGGGGCGCAGGAACCATTCTCTCCCATCATCGGCCAGGCGCCTGGGGATGTCTCGGAGCGTCAGGAACAGCGCGTCGGCTCCATTCAGGAGATAGGGATGCCACGCCTTTTCCTGGACGAACGGACGCAGCTTGAATACACCCGGCCAGTAGCCCTTCGCCTCGGCGTTCTTCCACAGTGAATAGGAGCCGAACATCACCACGGAGCCGGGATCCGGGACGACCGGCTCGGGGATGAGCTCGCCGACGAACGGGACGACTTTGTGCCATGTATACGAGATACCGAGCTGGTCGAGCGCCTCGGCCAGCTTCTGGGTGTCTTCGAACTGCTGAAGAAGCCACTGCATCAGAAGTCGAAATGCGCCGTGACCGGCACATGATCCGACGGCCGGTCCCAGCCGCGCGCTTCCTTCAGAATCTCGATCCGCTGGAGATGCGGCCCGAGATCGGAAGACGACCAGATGTGGTCGAGGCGACGGCCACGATCGGCAGCCTCCCAATCCTTGGCCCGGTAGCTCCACCAGGTATAAAGCTTCTCGCTTGCCGGCACGTGCTGGCGCATGAGATCGAGCCAGCCGCCGCGCTTCATCACCTCGATGAGCCCGTCGGTTTCAACAGGCGTATGGCTGACGATCTTCAGCAGCTGCTTGTGCGACCAGACATCGTGCTCCAGCGGCGCGATATTGAGGTCGCCGACGAGGATGGCGGAGGTATTGGCCTCGCCATTGGCTTTCAACAGCTTCATCTCCTCGATGAAATCGAGCTTGTGGCCGAATTTCGGATTGATGGTGCGATCCGGCTCGTCGCCGCCGGCCGGGACGTAGAAATTGTGCAGCCGGACACGGCGATTGCCGCGTTCGAACACCGCCGATATGTGGCGGGCATCGCCGACGCCGCAATAATCCTGCCGGTGATCCTCCGTCAGCGGAATGCGCGAGGCGATTGCGACCCCGTGATAGCCCTTCTGGCCATGGATGATGATGTGATCGTAGCCCATCGCCCGCAAAGGTGCTGCCGGGAAGAGCTCGTTCGGCACCTTGGTCTCCTGCAGGCAGAGAATGTCAGGCCTCTGTTTGAGCACGAGCTGCTCGACGAGCGGCATGCGCAGCCGCACCGAATTGATGTTCCAAGTCGTAATCGAAAAACCCATGCCCAAGCCCTTTCACACTTTCATGGAAGGGCTTTAGAACAACGGCACGCAGGAGGAAACTGGCAGCGTGCAAAGGCTTCAGGCGATCAACCGAAAACCCTCAGTCGCGTGAAGCTGCCGTCCCGGGAATGCTCTCGTAGGGCACCCGGAAGACGCGGTCGTCGAACTGCACGCCCGTCTTCACGTTGAAGATCATCACCGACGTATCCTTGCCCTGGTTGTCGGTGATCGTCCACTGGCGCAGATCATAGGTCTTCGGATCGAACATCATGGTGATGGTCGAGTTTCCGAACACGGTATTGTTGCCGAGCGCGATCGTCGTCAGGTCCGACTCCTCCTTCACGCCCTTCACCATGCCGGCCGAAAGGTCGATATGCTGCGCCAGGAGCAGGCTGAGCGGAGTCTTCGAGAGCGGATAGAGATCCCAGGTCTTGAGCTTCATATTGCCGATGGCGACATTCTTGCCGTCGGCTATCACCCGCATCGGCGACGGGTCGTCGTAGTTGAAACGCAGCTTGCCGGGACGCTGGATGAAGAACTTACCGCCGGTCTGCTCGCCGCGCGGACCGAACTGGACGAATTCGCCCTGCATCGTCGTGACGCCGGAGAAATGATCCGCGATTGCCTGCGCGGTGCCGGAGGCGGGCGCTGCCGCCTGCGCGATGGCGCTGAGAGGAACGGCGCTCGCCATAGCAGCGACGGCGAAAGCGCCGAGAAGATCGCGGCGCGTCATCGCCAGGCCGGAGAGGAAGGAATCGGAGTTACGCATCTAAATCTCCTTAATGCGATCTGCATGCCGCTGAAAGGCGGCGTCTTCAAGGCGTTGCGATCGGCGCGCGAAAAGCAACGGCGTTGATGCCGTTACGTTTCCGCCAAAGCGGCCACATCAGAAATATATGGCGCTTGTCTCAGCGGTCGAGGATGTCGCCCTCGGTCGGAACGAGGATTTCTCGTTTGCCGGCATGGTTGGCCGGCCCGATGATGCCTTCCTTCTCCATGCGCTCGATCAGCGAGGCGGCTCTATTATAGCCGATACCAAGTCGGCGTTGGACGTAAGAGGTCGAAGCCTTGCCGTCGCGCAGCACGATGGCGACGGCCTGATCATAGGGATCTTCCGAATCCGAAAGGTTCGACGTGCCGGCCGGGCCGCCGCCGCCATAATCGCCGTCCTCGTCGTCATCGGCGGTGATCGCATCGAGATATTGCGGCGAACCCTGCGTCTTCAGGTAGGAGACGATCTCTTCCACCTCGACATCAGAAACGAACGGGCCGTGGACGCGCTGGATGCGCCCGCCGCCCGCCATGTAGAGCATGTCGCCCATGCCGAGCAGCTGTTCGGCGCCCTGTTCGCCGAGAATTGTGCGGCTGTCGATCTTCGAGGTGACCTGGAAGGAGATGCGGGTCGGGAAGTTCGCCTTGATCGTGCCGGTGATGACGTCGACCGAAGGGCGCTGGGTCGCCATGATCACGTGGATGCCGGCCGCACGCGCCATTTGCGCCAGGCGTTGGACCGCGCCTTCGATATCCTTGCCGGCGACCATCATCAGATCGGCCATTTCATCGATGATGACGACGATATAGGGCATCGGCTTCAGATCGAATTCCTCGGTCTCGTACATGGCTTCGCCGGTATGGCGGTCGAAGCCGGTCTGCACCGTGCGCGAGATCACCTCACCCTTCGACAAGGCCTGTTCGACGCGCGTGTTGAAGCCGTCGATGTTGCGCACGCCGATCTTCGACATCTTCTTGTAGCGCTCTTCCATCTCGCGCACCGTCCATTTCAGCGCGACGACGGCCTTCTTCGGATCGGTGACAACAGGCGAAAGCAGATGCGGAATGCCGTCATAGACGGAGAGTTCGAGCATCTTCGGGTCGATCATGATCAGCCGGCACTGTTCCGGCGTCATGCGGTAGAGCAGCGACAGGATCATCGTGTTGATGGCGACCGATTTGCCCGAACCGGTGGTGCCGGCGACGAGCAGGTGCGGCATCTTGGCGAGGTCGGCGATGACGGCTTCGCCGCCGATCGTCTTGCCGAGCGCCATGGCGAGCTTGGCCTTGCTGCCGTCGAAATCCCGCGACGCGATCAGTTCGCGGAGATAGACGGTCTCGCGTGTCTGGTTCGGCAGTTCGATACCGATCGCATTGCGGCCCGGCACGACGGCGACGCGGGCGGCAATGGCGCTCATCGAACGGGCGATATCGTCGGCAAGGCCGATGACGCGCGACGATTTGATGCCGGGCGCCGGCTCCAGTTCGTACAGCGTGACTACGGGGCCGGGACGGACATGAATGATTTCGCCCTTGACGCCGAAATCCTCGAGCACGCCTTCGAGCATGCGGGCATTCTGCTCCAGCGCATCGGCCGACAGTGTCGAATCGCGCACCACGTTCCTGGGCTCGGCGAGCAAATGCATGGAGGGAAGCTGGAAGCCCTCGGGACGAATGAACGAGCCCTGCGCTTCCCGCTCGACACGCGCGCCGGGCTTCGGACGCGTGATCGCCGGGACGACGCGAGGCTCCGGCTTGGCGGCGGCTTTTGCCGGCGCACGGATCATCCAGTCGTCATCATCGTCGTCAGGCAGAATGTCGGCCGGACGCGGCGGCATGTCGGTATCGAAGGGCGGATCGTCGTCCTCATCCTCATCGTCGATGGAAAGCGATGGCGCGGCGACGCGGCGGAGCGAAGCCGAGCGCGGCTCCATCGACGGCTCGAGGCGCTCGCCGCGGACGGGCGGCGCTTTGGCGCGGACCGGTTCGTTCAGCGTGCCGAATTCATCGTCGTTGAAATCATAGGGTGATTCGAAATCACCCTGGCGCCGCTTGCGCGGTCCCATGCCGAACAGCCGGCGCAGCCGGCCCTGGCTCATGAACCAGGCATGCGTCATCGCGCCGCTGAAAGCGACCCAGCGCGATTCGTCCTCTTCCTCATCCTCGTCTCCGACCACCCGCGCCTTGCTTGTTGTCTCGACGTAATCGTCCTCGATTTCGTCCTCGGTCTCGCTGCGGCCGACGAGGCCTGATGCGAAGAGCATCATCCAGGCCGTCGGCACGGCAAAAATGCAGCCGACGACCATGGCGAAGGTCCCTGTGGGATAGGCGCCGACGAAGAGTGCGGGAAAACGCAGAATCATATCGCCGATGACGCCGCCGATACCGTTCGGGATCGGCCAGGTGAGCGGCGGAGGAAAACAGCCGATGACGGCGGAGGAAAGCACGGAGCCGGCAAGCCAGGCGCCGATGCGGGCGGGAATGCGGTCGAAGCGACGGCCGGAGATCATCGTCAGTGCCCAGGCCACGATCGGCAGCATCGCCACGACACTGGCAAGCCCCAGAAACTGCATGACGATATCGGCAAAGGCAGCACCGCTGTAGCCGAGAATATTCGTCGGCAGGTTGGCAGTGGCGTAGGAATAGCTCGGATCGGCGACATTCCACGTCGCCAGCGCCGCAACTGAGAAAGCCAGCAGCAGAAAGATCGCAAAGCCGATGAGTGCCTGGATCTGCCGCAGCATGAATGCCGAGAAGGAGAACCGATCCGGACGGCCATCCATTGCCGGCGACGTGCTTCTTGCCATGTGTCTAACCCGTCCAATGCCTGAGGGCAGGCGAATCGCCGAAGCCTCGCCATGCCAAATGCGTCCGCTCTACCTAACCAGAGCCGGGTTAAAGCGATGTTAACCATGCATTCCGGCGTGCCCAATGCCGGCGATGAAAATAAAAAGGCCCGAACCGGTGGAAGGTTCGGGCCAAGAGCGGCTCTTGGTGAGAGCCGCGACGGGCTGTGTGGGGCGCCCTCACGCGGGCGCCCAACGCCGAGATTACGAGTGATAGGCGGCTTCGCCGTGGGTCGCCAGGTCGAGACCTTCGCGCTCGGCCTCGACGGAGACGCGCAGGCCGATGACGACGTCGACGATCTTGTAGAGGATCGCCGAACCGATGCCCGACCACAGGAGGGTGGTGAGAACGCCCTTCGCCTGGTTCAAGACCTGGGTTGCCGTGCCGGCATAGGTGGCGGCAAAATCAGCCGTCGAATAGTCGACAATGCCTGCACCGCCCAGCGCCGGATTGACGAGGATGCCGGTGCCGAGAGCGCCGATGATGCCACCGATGCAGTGGACGCCGAAGACGTCGAGGCTGTCGTCATAGTTGAACTTATTCTTCACGACGTCGACGAAGAAGTAGCAGATCGGCGAGACGACGAGGCCGAGAACGATCGAGCCCATCGGACCGGCAAAACCTGCCGCCGGCGTGATGGCGACGAGACCGGCGACGGCACCGGAAGCGCCGCCGAGCATCGAGGCCTTGCCGCGGGCGAGGCTTTCGACGATGCACCAGGACACGGCGGCGGCGGCCGTCGCGACGAAGGTGTTGATCATCGCAAGCGATGCATAGCCATTGGCTTCGAGGTTGGAGCCGGCATTGAAGCCGAACCAGCCGACCCAGAGCAGCGAGGCACCGACCATGGTCAGCGTCATCGAATGCGGAGCCATGATTTCCTTCTTATAGCCCGTGCGCTTGCCGAGCATGATGGCGCCGACAAGGCCGGCGATACCGGCATTGATGTGAACGACCGTGCCGCCGGCGAAGTCGATTGCGCCGTAAGAGAAGATCAGGCCGGCCGGTGCGCTGTAGGAGCTCGGGCCGCCCCAGAACCAGACCATGTGCGCCATCGGGAAGTAGATGAAGGTGACCCACAGCACGACGAAGAGCATGACGGCCGAGAACTTGACGCGTTCGGCGAAGGCGCCGACGATCAGGCCGGGCGTGATGCAGGCGAAGGTCATCTGGAAGACGATGAAGGTGTATTCCGGAATGGCGACGCCCTTCGAGAAGGTTTCGGCAAGCGACGATGTGTTGACGCCGGCGAGGAAGGCCTTGGAGAAGCCGCCGATGAAGCTGTTCAGCGAGCCGCCGTCGGTAAAGGCGAGCGAATAGCCGTAGGTCACCCAGATCAGCGACACGACCGCCGTGATCATGAAGACCTGCATCAGCACGGAGAGCATGTTTTTGGCGCGCACGAGACCGCCGTAGAAAAGCGCAAGGCCGGGGATGGTCATCAGAAGGACGAGCGCCGAGGAGACGAGCATCCAGGTATTGTCACCCTTGTCCATGGTGAAGGCAGGAGCAGCGGCGGCAGCAGCTGGCGCGGCAGTCTCCTGCGCAAAAGCGACGGCCGGCGCAAGAAGCGCGGCCGATGCAGCGCCGACGCGCGCAAAGGTGGAAGAAAACTTCGAGATTGACATTGGAAAAGGCTCCTTGATCTGCCGTTCTTACAGCGCTTCTGAATCGGTTTCGCCCGTACGGATGCGCACGGCATGGTCGATCGAATAGACGAAAATCTTGCCGTCACCGATCTGGCCGGTCTTGGCCGACGCCGCGATGGCTTCGACCGCCCTGTCGACAAGTTCCGATGCAACCGCGATTTCGATCTTGAGCTTCGGCAGGAAGCTGACCGCATATTCGGTGCCGCGATAGATTTCGGTATGCCCCTTCTGGCGCCCGTAGCCCTTCACTTCGGTTACGGTCAGGCCCTGAATGCCGATCGCCGTAAGGGCTTCGCGGACCTCATCGAGCTTGAACGGCTTGATAATAGCCATCACAATTTTCATCTGGTTTCCCATCCTTCGTTATCCTCGGCGCGGAGCCGACTCTCCTTGCCGCTGACGTTCCTGAACAGCGACCGGCGATATACATTCAAAGGACGTGCCAGATTCGAAGCCGAAGTTAACTTATTGAAAAATAAATGTTATAATTGGGAATGCCAATAAACAGGCAATTGACCGAGCAATAAGCGCACAAATAATGCGCAAATCTGCAAATATGCCTGTTATTTATTCATTTGCCTTTTTCCGAATCAATCCTTCTTGCGCGACCGATGCGATCAGCACACCTGTCCGGGTGAACAGGCTCCCGCGGGTTAATCCCCTGGCGCCCGAAGCCGAAGGGCTGTCCTGCGTATAGAGCAGCCAGTCGTCGAGTTTGCAGGGTCGGTGGAACCACATGGAGTGATCGAGACTTGCCACCTGCAGGCTCTGGTCGAAGATGGACGTTCCGTGGGCATAAAGCGACGTATCGAGCAGCGTCATGTCTGAGAGATAGGCAAGCACCGCCGCCTGATAGAGCCGGTCATCGGGAACCGGACCGGTGGCGCGCACCCAGACGTCCTGCCGGGGCTCGAGCTTCCTGTCGGAAAAATAATGGGTCAGCGAGACGGGACGGATCTCGATCGGCCGCTCGCGCTCCCAATATTTCCGGATCGCTTCCGGTGCATGCGCGAGATATTGCTCCTTGATCTGCTGCTCGCCAAGCAGCTCTTCGGGCATCGCCACCTCGGGCATGGCGATCTGGTGGTCGAAGCCTGCTTCCTCGACCTGGAAAGAAGCCGACAGCGCGAAGATTGCCTTGCCGTGCTGGATAGCGACGACGCGCCGGGTGTTGAAGCTCGATCCGTCGCGGATGCGCTCCACCTGGTAGATGATCGGTACCGAGGGATCGCCGGGGCGCATGAAATAAGCGTGCAGCGAATGAACGAAGCGCTCGGCCCCGATGGTGCGCTGTGCCGCCATCAGCGCCTGGCCGATGACCTGGCCGCCGAAGACCCGCTGCCAGCCGGCCTGCGGACTGCGGCCGCGGAAGATATCGACCTCGATCGGCTCCAGATCGAGCGTCGCAAGCAGCCTCTCCATCGCCGAAGGTTCGCTCGTCTCGCGCGTCATTTTGTATGCCTCCCGGCGGTAGGAAGTGAAGTTGCGATGATCTATATAGATCACATCTGAGGCACAAGGTACGGGAGCGGCGCGATGCTGGATATGCTGGTTGTGGGCGGGGGGTATGTCGGCCTTTCTGCGGCGGTCGCGGTCAAGCAGGCAGCACCCCATCTGAACGTCGCGGTCGTGGAGGCCGCCCCCGAGCATGTCTGGAAAAACGATACGCGCGCTTCAGCCATCATCGCGGCGGCCTCAAAGATGCTCGAAGTCTTCGGCATCTGGAACGAGATAGAGCCTGAAGCGCAGCCGATCACCAAGATGATCGTCACCGATTCCCGGACCTCCGATCCGGTCCGTCCCGTATTCCTGACGTTCGACGGCGAAGTGGAGGAAGGCCGGCCCTTCGCACACATGATCCCGAACCTTGCCATGGTTGCAGCACTGCGCGGTCTCTGCCAGCGGCTCGGCATCGACATCCGCCACGGGCTTGGGGCGACGGAACTCAAAACTCACGACAGCCATGCCGGCGTCACGCTTTCGGACGGCAGCACGCTGGAATCCCGGCTGGTGGTTGCCTGCGACGGCGTGCGCTCAAGGCTGCGCGATCTCGCCGGCATCAGGACCGTCACCTGGGACTACGGGCAGTCCGGCATTGTCGCGACCGTCGAACATGAGCGGCCGCATGACGGCTGTGCCGAAGAGCATTTTCTGCCGGCCGGCCCCTTCGCCATCCTGCCGCTCCGGAACAACCGCTCCTCGCTCGTCTGGACGGAACGCACGCATGATGCCGACAGGCTGGTTGCCGCCGACGATCTGATCTTCGAGGAGGAGCTGGAACGCCGCTTCGGCCACAAGCTCGGGGCGCTCAAGGTCATCGGCGACAAACGCGCCTTTCCGCTCGGCCTGACGCTTGCCCGCGCCTTCGTCGCTCCGCGTCTGGCGCTGGCCGGCGACGCCGCCCACGGTATCCACCCGATTTCGGGACAGGGCCTCAATCTCGGCTTCAAGGACGTGGCGGCGCTCGCCGAAACGATCGTCGAGGCCGACCGCCTCGGTCTCGATATCGGCTCGATCAACATCCTCGAGCGCTACCAGACCTGGCGGCGCTTCGACACCTTCCGTATGGGCGTGACGACCGACGTGCTGAACCGGCTCTTCTCCAACGACGCAATGCCGATCCGTATCGCCCGCGATGTCGGTCTCGGCATCGTCGACCGGCTGCCGCGCCTCAAATCCTTCTTCATCAGCCAGGCGGCCGGAACAGCGGCAAAGGATAATCCGCGGCTGCTGGCCGGCCAGACGATTTAGCCGAATTCGGAGAGGCTATTCGTCGAGCCGGCGGGCCTCGGACACCAGCATGATCGGAATGCCGTCGCGGATCGGATAGGCAAGCTGCGCCTTTTCCGAGACGAGCTCATTATGTTCGCGATCATAGGAAAGCCGCCCCTTGGAGAGCGGACAGACCAGGAGTTCCAGCAGTTTCGGATCGACGCGGCTCAGTTTTTCGTCCATGACCACAGTTTACTGCAGAACCGTATCGGAGTCACCGAAGACCCGCGCCAGCACGATTTCGGTAATGGCGATCAGCGTCTCGGCCCGCGTCTTCAGGTCCGGCGCCTCCAGGAGCGCCTGTTTTTCAGCCGGCCCGAACGGCGACATCATGGCAAGTGAATTGACGAGCGTCAGGTTGCTGGCCCGCTCGACGCTCTCCCAGTCGGCCTCCAGCTTATTGGCATCGAGATAGGCCTTAAAAGCGGTCAGCAGCGCCGTACGGTCGACCGCCTCCTCCTCGTTCTCGGCCGAGAGATCGGCAATGAAGGGCGCGATGCGGAAGGTGCGGAAGGGATCGCTGGTCACCTTCTCCTCCAGGAGCCGGAAGCGGCAGACGCCGGTCAGAGACACGATATAGCGCCCGTCGCCGGTCTCGGCAAAGGAGGTGATGCGACCGAGGCAGCCGACGGCGGCAAGGTTGTGCTCGCCGCCCTTGTCCTCATGTTCGCCGAGTGCCGGCTGGACCATCCCGATCAGCCGGTTTCCGGCAAGGGCTGCATCCAGCATCGCCAGATAACGCGGCTCGAAGATGTTGAGGGGAAGCTGCCCGGCGGGCAGGAGGAGGGCCCCGGTCAGGGGGAAGACTGCGATCGCATCAGGCAGATCGCCCGGCTTCAGGTATCTGGCATTACCGACTTGCATGAAACCGTCCCGCATTCTGGTGGACGGGCGCGCCCGTCCTGACGAGAATGTGGTGCCCCCGCCCGAAAACGCAAGGGCGGATGTTCATCTTAAGAGAACAGCATTGCCGAAAGCTTGCGCCGCGCGGCAACCGTCGCCGGATCCTTGAAACCCCAGACCTCGAAGAACTGCAGCAGTTGCCGGCGGGCGCCGTCATCGTCGAAGGCGCGATCCTTGCGCATGATGAGAAGCAGATGTTCGGCGGCTTCCTCGCGCCGGCCTTCGACATTGAGGATCTTGGCGAGCTTCAGCCGCGCCTCGTGATTGTCGGGATTGGTCGCCAGCTCCTGCTCGAGCGCGACGGGATCGCCGAGCTTGCGCGCCTCCTCGATCTGGTCGAGCTTCTTCAGCACCGCCTGGATGCCGGCGTCCTTCGCAAGCTCCTCGGGCAGATCAGTCAGCGTTTCGCGGGCCCGCTGATGCTGGTTTGCGGCGATCATGCATTCGGCCATCCCGGCAAGCGCCTTGGCATTCTCCGGATCGGCCTGCATGACCGCGCCGTAAAGCTGCGCCGCCTCGTTGACGTTGCCAGCAGCGAGCAGCTCCGCCGCTTCCGTCAGCACGGCTTCGATTTCGGCCGCCTCATCGGCACCGGCAGGCCCGGCAATACGGTCGATGAACTGAGTGATCTGACTTTCCGGCACCGCACCCATGAAGCCGTCAGCCGGACGGCCGTTGACGAAGGCAATGACGGCGGGGATCGACTGGATTCCGAGCTGACCGGCAATCGAGGGATGGTCGTCGATGTTCATCTTGACCAGTCGAACGCGGCCCTTGGCCTCATTGACCACCTTCTCCAGGACCGGCGTCAGTTGCTTGCAGGGACCGCACCACGGCGCCCAGAAATCGACCAGCACCGGCTGTTTGCGCGACGCCTCAATGACGTCCTTGCCGAAATTCGCAGTCGTCGTGTCGCTGATGTAGCTGCCGGCCGCAGCCGCCGCTTCCGGCTGAGCGCCGAAGCTTGCCGTCGCCGACATCTGATTTCCGAAGGAACCGTTATAGGGGTTGTTGCTGCCGCTCATAGGTATCTCCCGCCGCGCCGATCCTGCCGGCGTCATTGTAGCGCTAAAATCGTATGTCAGGACGTCACTTTCAAGACAAGCGGCTTATGTCCGGTCGCTTCCATGAAACGGATGAGGTCGCCGCTCGCAATCGATGTTGTCGCATCGTTGGAGAGCGGATGGCAGTTGATGATTTCCTCGGCCATCAGATCGGCATCGAGCACGAAAGTAACGTTTCCGCCGATGTCGTTGATCGCGCCGAAGGCAGTGACCGCTCCCGGAATGACACCGAGATACTCCATCAGCTTCTCCGCTCTGCCGAAGGAGACCCGGCCGGACCCGCCAATAATGGTGTGAACCTGCTTGAGGTCGACCTCGGCATTCTCCTCCACCGTCAGCAGGAAATACCTGTCCTTCTTGTCCTTGATGAAAAGATTCTTCGTGTGGCCGCCGGGGATCGCGTCGCGCAATGCAACTGATTCGGCCACGGTGAAAACAGGCGCATGATCCACTGTCTTATGGGCGATGCCGAGCCCGTCGAGGAAGGCGAACAATTCTTCTCTTGTCTTGGGGGTATTATCGGACATCGGGCAATCCATCGAACGGAGATAAGGAAAAATCGAGGCGTCCTGATTAAGTCCGTCCACAATATTTGGCAATCTTCGCAACCGACGCTCTGCCCCCAGTTTTGCGGCCTTTCCGCTCTGCCTCGCCGAACACCGAAATTTTTCTTCGCTTCTCCGTCATTTCCCTGTTGCATTTGAAAATCCGTTAGGCCATATAGCGCCCGTCGCCACGAGGCGGCGCCCACGGTCCAACGACTACCCCGGACCGATGCGGATTGAGCGGGTGTAGCTCAGGGGTAGAGCACAACCTTGCCAAGGTTGGGGTCGAGGGTTCGAATCCCTTCGCCCGCTCCAGTTTTTCTCTTACACATCCCGAAGACACAGGTACGGAACGGACCCAAGTGGCAGCCTCCCAACGTCCGGTTGGCGATGGTTCGCAAGGGCCAGGTGCTGATGAGGAGACGCCGCCTAGCGGGATTTTCTTACGTCTTCGAATTTCAGATCAAAGCGCGCGAGATATTTGGCAAGCCGATCGGCGTCGTTGCTGCTCTTTTTTTCCAGTCGCGAGTTTGCAAACAGTGCCCGGCCCGCGGCACTGGCGCTGACATGCTCCTGGCAGGTGCCAACAACGGCGGCGAGTTGAACGGCGTCGAAACGATCGAGGCTGTTAACGGCGTCCTCGCCGAGCAGATCGATGAGGATGTCGTCGGATGACCGGCGTCCCGAGGAGCCGCGCCAGGCGGCCTTCAGGCGTCGAATCTCGTCGTCGACTACCTCGACAGTGATTCGGCCTTGAGGCGCGAGTGTTGCCATGCGCGTCACGGAGGCGGACAAGTCGCGGAAGTTCGCGCTCCAGAGAGCATCGGGGCCGGTCGCAAACGTGAGATAGCGGCTTCGAGCCTCCTTGTTGAAGGTCACATTCTGCCCTTCGCGATCGAGGAAACGTCGAAGTTCGAAATCGAGATTGGGCTCGATATCCTCCTTGCGCTCGCGCAACGCCGGCAGCTGGAAAGTCCATAGATTGAGCCGGGCAAAGAGATCTTCGCGGAATTGACCGTGGTGGACGGCTTCACCGAGATCGCGATTGGTACCCGCCAGAAGCTGGAAGTCGGCGGAAACTTCACGGTCCGCGCCGACCGGCAGGAAGCGCTTCTCCTCGATCGCCCGCAGGCACATGGCCTGCTCATCCAGGCCGAGTTCGCCGATCTCATCGAGAAAGAGCACACCTCTGTCCGCCGACTTCAGCAGGCCGGGCCGTTCGCCTGCCGCGCCGGTAAAGGCGCCTTTGACATGGCCGAAAAGCGCCGACATGGCGTGATCGCCGCGGAGCGTTGCGCAGTTGACCTCAACGAACGGACCGCTGACTTTTCGCTCGACCCTCTTGAGTTCGTAGATGCGCTTGGCAAGTTGCGATTTTCCCGCGCCGGTCGGGCCGGTCAGCAAGACGGGTGCGGTAGAACGGATCACAACGCGCTCGATCTCGTCGATCATGCGGTTGAAGGCGGGGTTTCGCGTCGAAATACCGGATTTCAGAAATGAGGCGGCATCGGCCTGTTCGGATGCGAAGCGCTTGGCGATTTCGTCATAGCGCGAGAGATCAAGATCGATGATGCGATGGGTTCCCGCGAAATCCTGTCCCGGCTCGCGCTCGCGCGGCGGAGAGAGCTGCAGCAACCTGCCGGGGATGATGCGCGCTTCGGTCAGGAGGAACCAGCAGATCTGGGCGACATGGGTGCCGGTGGTGATGTTGACGAAATAGTCTTCGGCCTCGGGATCGAAACTGTAGTCCCGGGCAAAATCCCTGAGGCTCGTATAGACTTCGGAAAAGTCCCAGGGGTCCCGCAGATTGATGATGCGCTGGCGAACCTCCGTCGCGGGCGAAATCGTCTCGATATCCCTGATCACAGTCTTGGCCAGCCAGTCGGAATGGCTGTCGTGGATCAATTCCAGCCGATCGATAAAAAGACCGGCCTGTTGGCAAAGGCCGACGTTCGGCCGCCAGCGCGTCCATCGGTCTTCCCGCCGGCCCACGTCGAGAGTCGTTCCAAGAATGCTGATGGCGACTCGGCGCTTCATCATTTATCCAAAATTATAAAATCCCTATATTACCAGATAGACTATTCCGCCTTCTCGAACTTGGCAATTTGCAAGGCAGAAATTCTCTTATAAATTTTTATATTTGAAATCAAAAGTTTATGATCTATTTCGCGGAAACTTGTCGCGGATTTTACAGACTGGCACGCCACTTGAATTGTATTCGGCAGAACCAAATCAAAGAGGTGCTGCCATGGTGAACAAGGCAATCTTCAGATCCTATTTCGGAAAGCTGCTCGCCGGCACGACGACGACCAACCACGAAGGCGCAGCAGCCTATGCTCTCTCGCCGCGTGAAGCCCTGGCGCAATATGCCGTCACCGGAACATTCGGCGACACGTTCTATGCGGATGCCGGGGAACAGCTCGATGCCGTGATGCGCCTTGGCGCGGAGGTCGAGCCGGAATTCCTGGCAAAGCTTGCGGTCTACGCGGCGGAGAAGGGCCATATGAAGGACATGCCGGTCATGCTGCTGGCGATGCTTTCGGGCCTCGAAAGCGATGCCTTTGCGCGGGCGTTTCCGCGTGTCGTGAAGAGCGGCAAGATGTTGCGCGGCTTCGTGCAGGTCATGCGGTCGGGTGTGACTGGCCGGAAATCGCTCGGATCGCGGCCGAAGAAGATGGTGCAGGCCTGGTTCGACCGGGTGACGACGGAACAGTTTCTGCATGCGATGGTCGGCAATGATCCGTCGCTGCCGGATGTGATCCGGATGGTACATCCGAAGCCGCGAGACGCGGAACGTCGTGCGCTCTACGCCTGGGCGATCGGCAAGCCGTATGACGTCGCCGCATTGCCGGCGGAGGTAAAGGCGTTCGAAGCATTCAAGCGCAATAACGGCTTGCCGCTGCCGCCCGTACCGTTCCAGATGCTGACCTCGCTTGGTCTGAGCAGGGAGCAGTGGTCGGAAATCGCCTTGAAGGGCTCGTGGCAGATGGTGCGCCAGAACCTCAACACCTTTGCTCGAAACGGCGTGTTCGAGGTGGATGGCATGGCCGCACGGCTTGCTGCGCGGATCGCCGATCCGGAAGCGGTGCGCAAGGCGCGTGTCTTCCCCTACCAGTTGATGGTGGCGTGGCATATGGCGAACCGGTCGGTTCCGGCTGTCGTTGCGGATGCTCTGCAGGATGCGATGGAGATGGCAGTCTCCAGCGTGCCGACGATCGGCGGGAATGTCGTGGTCTGCCCGGATGTCTCCGGCTCCATGTCGTCCCCCGTCACCGGCTACCGAAAGGGCGCGACATCAACCGTCCGCTGCATCGATGTCGCAGCACTCGTGGCTGCGTCGTTCCTGCGGCGTAACCGGCAGACGCGTATCATCCCGTTCGAACAGGACGTCGTGAACGTCCAGCTGAACGGGCGTGACAGCGTGATGACCAATGCGGCGAAGCTCGCGGCAGTCGGCGGCGGCGGAACGAACTGCTCCGCGCCGCTGCGGCTGCTGGCAAAGGAGAAGGCGGCGGTCGACCTCGTGCTCTTCGTCTCGGACAACCAGTCCTGGATGGATGCGCGGGGGCACGGCCAAGCGACCGCGATGATGGCTGAATGGGCGCGGATCAAGAGGCTGAACCCGGCGGCGAAGCTGGTCTGCCTCGACATCCAGCCCTACGTCCAGACGCCGGCAGCGGGAGAGGACGTGCTGAATATCGGCGGCTTCTCGGATGCCGTCTACGGAGCCATCACCAGCTTCGCAGCCGGCAAATCCGGCCCGGGCGAATGGGTTCGCAGGATCGAGGCGACCGATCTTTGAAATTGCTTCGCGCCGCCAGTGAACGGCGCGAGGCACAGTGACGAATGCCGGATGGAACTACAGACTGTCACTCTCCAGGTCGCGGGTTCGAATCCCGTCGGGTCCCCCAAAAAACAAGGACCCGTAGCTCAGCGGATAGAGCGGGTGTTCCACCACATCTCGTCGTCACGGACCAATCGAAAGACATGTTAAAGACATGGCGAATGCCGGGAAAACTACATCGGTAATCCCGGGCGCGGGTTCAAGGCCCGCCTTGTCGCCCGAATCCCGAAAGGGAGAAGGATGCGCAAGATGTTTCCTCAGGACTTGTCGCCATGACGAGAATTGCAGCGGCGAATGCCGGACGAAACTACAGCCTCCGTATCGAGGTGGCCTGACAGGTTCGACTCCTGTCCCGGCAGCGCTCTCTGGCACGAGCGGGGCCACTCGGTTTCGTCCACCTTTGTCGCCGCTGCAAAAATGCCTGGCGTCCGGGAAAATCGTTGCCCAGGCGAGCATGAAACGTAACCAAGAAGAAGGACTGCAGACGCAGAAAAGAAGATGACCGAGATAATGAGCGGACAGGATCTGATCGACGCAGGCATGAGCCAGGGCAAGTGGTTTCGTCCGGCTCTCGATGCGGCCAACAGGGTTTTGAGCCAGGGCGGTTCGGCCGCGGAGGCGCTTGAAGCAGCAAGGGCTTTTCAGCCGGGGCCGACGCTCGCCCTGAGATCGGATAACGATATCGAGATCTATTCCAATATCCGCGCCGAGAACGCCTTCGAGCAGGACAATGTCGAAAAGGTCAATGCTACGATGCGGGCGCTGGTGCGCACGCCGGTCGTGCGGGCTGCGGCGATCATGCCGGACGCCTGCCCGGCCGGGCCGGTCGGCACCATTCCGGTTGGCGGTGTCGTGGCATCCGAGGCGATCCATCCGGGGATGCACTCAGCTGACATCTGCTGCTCCATGGCAATCTCGATCTTTCCGGATGTCGATCCGAAATCGCTTCTCGACGCCGTGCATGAGGTAACGCATTTCGGGCCTGGTGGCCGCCCGCGCGGTGCGCAGATCAAGCCTTCCGAAGCGACACTGTCTGCCTTCCAGCAGAACCCGTTCCTGCGGGACGGGGCGCTGAGCGCCGGCATCGAACATTTCGGCACGCAGGGCGACGGCAATCATTTCGCTTTTGTCGGAACGATAAAATCGACCGGCGAGACCGCGCTCGTCACCCATCACGGGTCGCGTGCACCGGGTGCCCGGCTCTACGACAAGGGCATGAAGGCCGCGAACCGCTTTCGCGAGCAGATCTCGCCGGAAACCCTGCGGGACAATGCATGGATTCCCGCCGACACCGAAGAGGGCGACCTCTACTGGTCGGCTCTGCAGGCCATCCGGCAGTGGACGAGGGAAAACCATTATGTCGTGCATGACATGGCGGCAAAGGCACTCTCGGCGAAGGTGGCCGATCGTTTCTGGAACGAGCACAATTTCGTTTTCCGGAAATCGGACGGCCTCTTCTATCACGGCAAGGGAGCGACGCCGGCCTTCGACAAATGGGCTGAGGATGCCACCGATCTGACGATCATTCCGCTGAACATGGCGGAACCGATCCTGATCGTCCGCGGCTCCAACGCCGTCCATGGCCTCGGCTTCTCGCCACACGGCGCCGGCCGTAATTTCTCGCGCAGCGCCCATATCAGGCGCCTGGCGGAAGAATATGGCGCGGATGCCCGCGGCTTGAGCCCGAACAACATGGCGGCGATCATGGAAAAGGAGACGGCGGGTCTGGACGTTCGCTTCTTCTCGGGCTTTGCCGACGTCTCGGAACTGCCGAGCGCCTACAAGTCCGCCGCCAATGTGCGTGCGCAGATTGAGCACTACGGTCTGGCCGAGGTGGTCGACGAGGTCGTTCCGTATGGAAGCATCATGGCCGGCGACTGGCAGAAGGACGCACCCTGGCGTCGCAAACGGGAACGCCGTTGATTGCCTCCAGTGCTCCGGCCTTTGCCGTATTGGCAAGGGCCGCAGCACGATACGTGCGGCAATTCTGCCGCCGGTTCCTATTACTTTATCAGGGCCTAAGTATCCGCATCTCTTCGCATTATCTAAAAACTAACGTTGCCTCGTAACCACTCCTAAAGCCAACTGTGGCACCTTGTCGGCTATCGAAATTTGCTTCCAAATTTTTCGGCTGGGGTTTGTTATGAGTCACAATCGGGACGCCTGGGTCAGCCAGCGCGCTTATTCGCTGTGGGAATCGGAAGGCCGGCCCGAGGGGCGCGGGGAAAGCCACTGGATGCAGGCGCTCAAGGAATTCGAGCAACTGGAATTGACCAAAGCCTCGCCCGACGGAAATGACCTTATCGAGAAACTGAAGGCGGCCGGACGGCTGATGCGGGTCTATGATGGGGTGGTCCCCGCCGTCGAGAACGGCCTTCAGCTGAAAGCGGCGCGTTAAAAGCTTTTCAAGTCGAATTGAAGCACTCATCCCGCCCGGATGCAGCAATGTGTCGTCCTGATACTATTGGCGGGCGGCCCAGCCGAGGCCGCGCCGCAGGATGAGTGGCATAAAGGGATGGTCGAACTCGGCGGCGACATGGCCGAGAGCGGAATAGAAGATGCGGCCGGCGCCGAAATGGCGTTTGAAGACGACGGGCATCACCACATTGCGCGCCGCCGGGTCGTAGGCGCCGGTGAAAGTGGTGGTCGCAAGGATTTCGACCGTCGGATCATAATGCAGATAATATTGCTCCGAACGGTAGTCGAAGTCGGGAATGCCCTCCATGACAGGATCGTCCTGGCGGGTGACGGCGACACGGAAATCGATGATGTTGCCGGGATGGGCGACCCAGGTGACGCCGCAGACGTAGCGGAAAGGTGCGCTTTCCTTGAAGGAGGTGGCGAGCGCGCCGTGATGGCCGGCGAGTCCGAGACCTCCGCGCACGGCTTCGACGAGGGCGCTAGCATGGGGCTTTTCCAGCGTTCCGCCGGTGATGATGGGCACCAGCAAATCCGCCTTGGCCAGGATCGGAGATCCGAATATGCCGAGATCGCTGGTCACCTCCACGGCGAAGTCGTCCTCGCGCAGGAGATCGGCGACGATATGGGCGCATTGTTCCGGCTCATGGCCCTGCCAGCCGCCCCAGACGATCAATGCCTTCCTCATTCCCGTTCTCCTTGCTGTCTGTCGCGGATCGTAGAGCATCGCCCGATGGTACAAGCCGCTTAAATCGGGCGGTCATGCAAATCACGCGAATAATTCATCGACTTCCCCGTTTCGGCCAAATCGCAAAACCGCCGATTTCGGCATTTGACGTATTGTCCGCTCGCGCCGATCGAAGTTCCTTCTTTTTATTGACGTGTATCTCGTCTAGGTTTCTTCCATCTCTCACTGATAATAAGGGTGGTGCATGGCAGGTGAAACGATTCTTGTGGTCGGCGGCGCCGGTTATATCGGCTCGCATACGTGCCTCGACCTGGCGAACAAGGGCTATAAGCCTGTCGTCTTCGATAATTTTTCGAACGGCCATCGCGAGTTCGTCAAATGGGGGCCGGCGGAAGAGGGCGACATTCGCGATCGTGCCCGGCTGGACGAGGTGCTGGCCAAGCACAAGCCGGCGGCAATCCTGCACTTCGCGGCGCTGATCGAGGTCGGCGAATCGGTCAAGGATCCGGTTTCATTCTATGAAAACAATGTGATCGGCACCTTGACGCTGCTTTCGGCGGCGCAGGCGGCCGGCGTCAACGCCTTCGTCTTCTCCTCCACCTGCGCCACCTATGGCCTGCCACAGAGCGTACCGCTCGACGAGACGCACCGGCAGGTGCCGATCAACCCGTATGGGCGGACGAAATATATCGTCGAACAGGCGCTTGCCGATTACGACCAGTACAAGGGCCTGCGCTCGGTGGTGCTGCGTTATTTCAATGCGGCCGGTGCTGATTTCGAAGGTCGGATCGGCGAGTGGCACCAGCCGGAAACGCATGCGATTCCCTTGGCGATCGACGCCGCACTCGGCCGTCGCCAGGGCTTCAAGGTGTTCGGTAGCGACTACGAGACGCGCGACGGCACCTGCGTGCGCGACTACATCCATGTGCTCGATCTTGCCGACGCGCATGTGCGCGCCGTCGAATATCTGCTGAAGGGCGGCGATTCCGTCGCACTCAACCTCGGCACCGGCACGGGTACGACGGTCAGAGAATTGCTGGGCGCGATCGAGGACGTGTCGAACCGACCCTTCCCTGTCGAATATATCGGCCGGCGCGAAGGGGATTCGCATACGCTGGTCGCCAACAACGACAAGGCGCGCGACGTGCTCGGCTGGGTGCCGCAATATGATCTGTCCGAGATCATCCGCTCCGCCTGGAATTGGCATGCAAAATCCAACCAGCATTGAGCCAAGCAGCATTGAGCCAAAAAGCCTTGAAAAGCTCCGCCGGCCCAATATTCTGCTGATCACCGCGGACCAATGGCGTGGCGACTGCCTGTCGGCGGTCGTTCATACTTGTGTGAAAACACCTCACATCGATGCACTGGCGCGCGAAGGCACGCTCTTCCGGCAGCATTATGCCGGGGCCGCCCCCTGCTCTCCGGCCCGGGCCACGCTTTATACCGGCCTTTATCAGATGAACCACCGCGTCTGCCGCAATGGTTCGCCGCTCGACGCTCGCTTCGACAATCTGGCTCTAGCGGCCCGGCGGGCGGGATACGACCCAACGCTGTTCGGCTATACCGACACGGCGCCCGATCCGCGCAGCATGGATGCGGCTAACCCGCATCTGACCACCTACGAAGGCGTGTTGCCGGGTTTTACCGCTCGCCAACTCCTGCCCGAGCATGAACGGCAATGGCTCTCATGGCTCAGGTCACGTAGCCATGCAAATGCCGTCAGCCGCGACATCCACATCCCCGTCGGTGCGCGAGCCGGCGAAATTTCCGATGCTGCACCAGCCTATTCCAGCGATGAGACCCAGACCGCCTTCCTGGCCGGCGAGTTCATTCGCTGGATGGGCGAACAGGACCGGCCGTGGTTCGCGCATGTCTCCTTCTTGCGTCCGCACCCGCCATTCTCAGTGCCGGCGCCGTTCAACCGGATGTACAAGCCGGATGACGGGCCGGCCTTTGCGCGTGCGGAAAACCGCGAAGCGGAACAGGAAGCTCATCCCTATCTCGCCTATGCCATGCCGCTCACCGACAAGGGCAGCTTCATTCACGGGGCGCAAGGGCCGCTCAGCGCCTGGAGCAGCGAGGACTTCGCGGCGATCCGGGCAATTTATTACGGGATGATCTCAGAGGTCGATGCGCAGCTCGGCCGGATCTGGCAGGCGCTGAAGGATGCGGGTGCTTGGGAGAATACGCTCGTCGTCTTCACCTCGGACCACGCCGAGATGGCGGGAGATCACTGGACGCTCGGCAAGGGTGGCTTCTTCGATGGCAGCTACCATATCCCGTTGATCATCCGCGATCCCGCAAACGCTGCGGCCGGCAGGATCATTGACGATTTCACCAGCGCTGCGGATATTTTTCCCACCTTGTGCGTAAGGCTCGGCATCGAGCCAAAGAACGGGCTCGACGGTCGGTCGCTGATGCCGTTCATCACGGGCGAGGTCGTCGAAGGCTGGCGCAACGCGATATTCTGGGAATTCGATTTCCGCGACATCGCCAAGGGCGAGGCGGAGCGGCATTTCGGGCTGGGGCCGAACCAATGCAACCTCGCAGTGATCCGCGACGATCGGTTCAAATATGTGCATTTTGCCGCACTGCCGCCGCTGCTCTTCGATCTCAGCAATGATCCGATGGAGCTCGACGATGTCGCGGCCGATCCAGCCTATGCGGCGATCCGACTTGAATATGCCGAGAAGTTGCTCTCGCTGAGAGCGCGGCATCTCGACCAGACGCTTGCCTATACCGAGCTGACGGAAAAGGGGCCCGTGACGCACCGACCCCGGTAGAGCGTTTCCATCTTCTTCGAATGGAGGCAACGCTCGCTTTATTTTTACGTCCAGCAAGACCCGCTGTGCGCTTTGCCGGAATTGCCTTGAATCAGCCCAGATAGTCGCGCTTGCCGATCGGTGCGCCCTGGTTGCGCAGGATGGCGTGGGCGGTGGCGACGTGAAAGTAGAAGTTCGGCAGGGCGAAGGTGGTGACATATTCGTCACCCGGAAGCACGATGCCGCTCTTGCCCGGCAGAGTGATCTGTCGGCTTTCCGCGCCCTCCAGGGCTTGCGCCGAGAAGCCGGCGAGATAGGCTTCTGTCTTTGCCAGGCGCTCGCGCAAATGCTCGATCGTCGTCTCGTTATCCTCGAACTTTGGCGCGTCGGTTGCGGTCAGGCGAGCGAGCGCGAACTTGGCGCTGTCGCTGGCCCGCTGATATTGGCCGGCGAGCGGCAGCATGTCGGGTGCAAGCCGCGCGGAGACGAGTATCGCGGGATCGATATTCTTTTCCTTCGCATAGGCTTCAGCCTTATCGAGATAGGTCTTCAGGCTGGCGAGGCCGCGCTGGAACATCGGAACGGTAAGGCGATAGATCGAAATGGACATCAGTCTGTCTCCAGAATTTTCAAAATGAGCGGCCGCGGCGATGTCGAAGGGCCTGCGGCGGGGCCTGTCTTCGACCTTTCCATACATGGAGGCTGCCCACTTCGTGCGCAATGCCGCCGAACGCGTGTGCCACGCGCAATTCCCATGCATTGCCCCATCAATATCCGAGTGCCGCTAAAGAGAGGCTTGACGTCTTTCCCAGAAAATGGAATGAATATTCCGAAGAACAAATTTTACGGTTTGTTTGTTCCGTTTTCGGAACGCCGCGGGAGAGGCGGCGCAGCAAATTGCGGCTTCAGGGCAGATGCCCGGAGCTCCGGCGTGAGGAGGGTGCAGCCGGGCACCGCTTTGTGGAGGAAGTGAAAATGAAAAAGTTTATCCTGGGCACTGCGATGGCGCTCGTCATGTCGACGGCCGCCCACGCGGAAACGGTTGGCGTCTCTATGGCGAAGTTCGACGACAACTTCCTGACCGTTCTGCGCAACGGCATGACCGATTATGCTAAAACGCTTTCCGGCGTCACGCTGCAGGTCGAAGACGCACAGAACGACGTTTCCAAGCAGCAGAGCCAGATCCAGAATTTCATCGCCTCCAAGGTCGATGCCATCATCGTCAACCCCGTCGATACCGATGCGACCACGGCAATGTCGAAGCTCGCCGCCGATGCCGGCATTCCGCTGGTTTACGTCAACCGCCAGCCGGTCAACGTCGACACGCTTCCGGAAAAGCAGGCCTTCGTCGCTTCCAACGAGCAGGAATCCGGCACGCTGGAAACCAAGGAAATCTGCCGCATTCTTGGTGGCAAGGGCAAGGCCGTCGTCATCATGGGCGAGCTTTCCAACCAGGCTGCCCGCATGCGCACCCAGGACGTCCATGACGTCATCAAGACGGATGAATGCAAGGGCCTTGAGATCGTCGAAGAGCAGACGGCCAACTGGGATCGCACCCAGGGCGCCGACCTGATGACCAACTGGCTCTCCAGCGGCATCGAATTCGACGCTGTGATCTCCAACAACGACGAAATGGCTATCGGTGCCATCCAGGCGCTGAAGGCAGCCGGCAAGGATATGAGCAAGGTTGTTATCGGTGGCGTCGACGCCACCCAGGACGCGCTTGCCGCCATGCAGGCGGGTGACCTCGACGTCACCGTATTCCAGGACGCTGCCGGCCAGGGCAAGGGCGCACTCGATACGGCGCTCAAGCTTGCCAAGGGCGAAAAGGTCGAAAAAAAGGTCTACATCCCCTTCCAGCTCGTCACCCCAGAAAACGTCAAGGACTTCGTCGCCAAGAACTGAGGCGAGTGCCAAGGAGGATGCGGGCTCTGCCCGCATCCTTTCAGCCTGTCCGTATCCGGAGGAGATGATATGGCCGTCAGTCCGACAACCATGGCAGCCGTGCGTGCGAGCGGCGCCGTTCCGAATGCGGAGTTTCTCTTGAGCGCCGAGGGCGTCCGCAAGGAGTTTCCCGGCGTCGTCGCACTCGATGACGTGCAGTTTCGGCTGAAACGCGCCTCAGTGCATGCGCTGATGGGTGAAAACGGCGCCGGTAAATCGACGTTGATGAAGATCCTCGCCGGAATCTATACGCCCGATAAAGGCGATATTCGCCTCAAAGGGGTCGAGATCCAGCTGAAATCTCCGCTCGATGCGCTGGAGAACGGCATAGCCATGATCCATCAGGAGTTGAACCTGATGCCGTTCATGACGGTTGCCGAAAATATCTGGATCCGCCGCGAACCGAAGAACCGCTTCGGTTTCATAGACCATGGCGTGATGCATAACATGACCGAGGAGCTGTTTGCCCGGCTCAATATTGATATCGATCCCGATATCGAAGTCCGGCACCTCTCGGTTGCCAACCGGCAGATGGTCGAGATCGCCAAGGCGGTTTCCTATAATTCCGATGTCCTCATCATGGACGAACCTACTTCGGCCCTGACGGAGCGCGAGGTCGAGCATCTTTTCCGCATCATCCGCGACCTCAGGTCTGAGGGAATCGGCATCGTCTACATCACCCACAAGATGAACGAGCTGTTCGAGATCGCCGACGAGTTTTCCGTCTTCCGCGATGGCCGATATATTGGCACGCACGCCTCGACCGACGTCACCCGCGACGACATCATCCGCATGATGGTCGGGCGTGAGATCACCCAGATGTTTCCGAAGGAACAGGTGCCGATCGGCGAGGTCGTGCTCTCCGTCAAGGATCTTTGCCTCAACGGTGTCTTCAAGGACGTCTCCTTCGAGGTCAGGGCCGGCGAGATTCTCGGTGTGGCCGGCCTCGTCGGCTCCGGACGGTCGAATGTCGCCGAAACGCTATTCGGCGTTACGCCGGCAAGCTCCGGCAGGATCGAACTGTTCGGCAAGCCGGTGACGATTTCCTCGCCGACCGAGGCGATCCGTCACCAGATGGCATTCCTGACGGAGGATCGCAAAGACACCGGCTGCCTGTTGATCTTGGATATTCTGGAAAACATGCAGATCGCCGTCCTGCAGGACAAATTTGTCAAGGGTGGTTTCGTGCAGCAGGGCGCACTCGAGGCGACCTGCGAAGACATGGCGAAAAGGCTGCGCGTAAAAACCCCCAATCTTTACGAGCGGGTGGAAAACCTTTCGGGCGGCAATCAGCAGAAAGTACTGATCGGGCGCTGGCTGCTCACCCATCCGAAGATCCTGATCCTCGATGAACCGACGCGCGGCATCGATGTCGGCGCCAAGGCGGAAATCCATCGGCTGGTCACGGAAATGGCGCGAAACGGCGTGGCGGTTATCATGATCTCATCCGAAATGCCCGAGGTTCTCGGCATGAGCGACCGCATCATGGTCATGCATGAGGGCCTGGTGACCGGTTTCCTCAATCGCGATGAAGCAACGCAGATCAAGGTGATGGAACTGGCTGCGCGGTAATGCGCAGCTTGGAATCGCCTAAGGGAGGTTTGATATGAGTACCAAGGCAGCAGAGGGTACGGCCCCGCTCGCAACCCGGCAGAGACGGCGGCGTATGCCGCCGGAACTCAGCATCTTCCTGGTGCTTGTCGGCATCGCGCTCATCTATGAAGCGCTCGGCTGGATTTTCATCGGCCAAAGCTTCCTGATGAATTCGCAGCGCCTGACAATCATGATCCTGCAGGTCTCCGTCATCGGCATTATCGCCGTCGGCGTCACGCAGGTCATCATAACAGGCGGCATCGATCTATCATCGGGCTCCGTCGTCGGCATGACGGCGATGATCGCGACAAGTTTCGCCCAGTCCTCCACCTGGGGGCGGGCCGTTTTCCCCTCGCTGACCGATCTTCCGGCGCTCGTGCCCATCATGATCGGTCTGCTGATCGGAGCGGCGGCGGGTCTGGCGAACGGCGCGCTCATCGCCTATACGAAGATCCCTCCGTTCATTGCAACGCTTGGCATGTTCGTTTCCGCCAGAGGTGTTGCCAAGTGGTATACGAAGGGGCAGCCGGTTTCCGGTATCACCGAGCAGTTTCATTTCATCGGGACCAAGGCGTGGCCGGTTGTCGTCTTCCTCGTTGTTGCACTGATCTTCCACATCGCGCTGCGCTACACCCGCTATGGAAAGTTCACCTACGCCATCGGCGCGAACCCCCAGGCCGCCCGCGTTTCCGGTATCAACATCGAAGCGCACCTCGTCAAAGTCTATGTGATTGCTGGATTGCTTGCTGGTCTCGCCGGCATCGTCACGGCGGCACGCGCGGAAACCGCGCAGGCAAGCATGGGCGTCGGATATGAGTTGGACGCGATCGCCGCGACCGTCATCGGCGGCACCTCGCTCACCGGCGGCGTCGGGCGCATCACCGGCACCGTCATCGGCACCATCATTCTTGGCGTCATGACCTCGGGCTTCACCTTCCTCAGGATCGACGCCTATTATCAGGAGATCGTCAAGGGCTTCATCATCGTCGCGGCCGTCGTCATCGACGTCTACCGGCAAAAGAAGCGCCGCAAGCACTGAGGACGACCATGTGATGCGATGATTTTGCGGGGGCTTCGGCCCCCGTTTCGCTTTTGGTGATGCTCCACAATGCCGATGCCAAAAAAAGAGGTGGCGAATTCCGTCAGCTTTTCTATTCTGCCGCTTATTGGCCCGCTCGGGCAGCGCAGGAAGACAGATGCAATTCGTATTTGACGGCCACAACGACGTTCTCCTCCGGCTCTGGACACATTCAAAAGACGGCAGCGACCCGATCGCGGAATTCGCAGACGGAACGACGACCGGCCATATCGATGCGCGTCGCGCCAGGGAAGGAGGCCTCTCAGGCGGCCTCTGCGCCATCTACATTCCCTCGGGCGATCTTGTCTTCGCTGATCCGGATGCCGATGGCCGCTACATCACGCCGATGGCGGCTCCTCTCGATCCGCTGCCGTCGCTTGCCATCGCTACCGAAATGGCGGCGATCGCTTTGCGGCTCGACCAGGCAGGCGCCTGGCGGCTCTGCCGGACGGTTAAGGACATCCGCGGCGCCATGCAGGAGGGCATCTTTGCCGCCGTCATGCATATGGAAGGCTGTGAGGCTATCGGCCCCGACCTTTCGGCTCTCGAACTATTTTATGCAGCGGGACTGCGATCGCTTGGCCCGGTCTGGAGCCGGCACAACGTCTTCGGACATGGCGTGCCCTTCGCTTTCCCGATGTCGCCGGATACGGCGCCCGGGCTCACCGAGGCCGGTTTCGAGCTGGTGAGGGAGTGCAATCGCCTCGGTATCCTTATCGACCTCGCCCACATTACCGAAAAGGGCTTCTGGGACGTAGCGAAGACGACGAACCAGCCGCTGGTCGCCAGCCATTCCAATGCGCATGCACTGACGCCGGTGGCGCGCAATCTGACGGATAGGCAGCTCGATGCGATCCGCGAAAGCCGCGGGCTCGTCGGCATCAACTATGCCACCGCCATGCTGCGTCCCGACGGTCGCTCGGACAGCGACACACCGCTTGCCGATATGATCCGCCACATCGACTATCTGGTGAACCGCATTGGCATCGATTGCGTCGGCCTCGGATCGGACTTCGACGGCGCAACCATTCCGGAAGAAATCGGCGACGCGGCCGGCAATCAGAAGCTGATTGCCGCTCTCCGGGAGGTTGGATATGGTGAGGCCGACCTCACGAAACTTGCCCGTGAAAATTGGCTTCGTATTCTGGCGCAAGCTTGGCGGGAGGACCACGCCTAAAGTGCGGCGCGCCTCTCGACGCACTGAAAACGGACAATATTTTAATGGGACATGACCGACAAAACGCTTCGTAATCAATCAAGAACAGGGGAACAGACCATGATGATCGCCAAGCTCAGCCACAATTTCCGCCTACTTTCCGCAGGAGCCGCCATTTCGCTCCTGATGATGACGGCACCGGCCGCCTTTGCCGAGACGCCCAAGGACACGCTGGTCGAAGGGTTTGCCATCGACGACATCATCACCATGGATCCGGGCGAAGCCTTCGAGCTTTCGACCGCGGAGATCACCAGCAACAGCTACAGCCTGCTCGTCCGTCTCGATCTCGCCGACACGTCCAAGGTGAAGGGTGATCTTGCCGAGAGCTGGAGCGTTTCGGATGACGGCCTCACCTACACGTTCAAGCTGAAACCCGGCCTGAAGTTCGCCTCCGGTAATCCGATTACCGCCGAAGACGTTGCATGGTCGTTCGAACGCGCCGTCAAGCTCGACAAAAGCCCGGCCTTCATCCTCACCCAGTTCGGCCTGACGGGCGACAATGTCACCGAAAAGGCCAAGGCGGCCGACGCCAATACCTTCGTCTTCACCGTGGACAAGGCCTATGCCCCGAGCTTCGTGCTCAACTGCTTGACGGCGACCGTCGCCTCGGTTGTCGACAAGAAGCTCGTGATGGAACATGTGAAGGCGGTGACGCCGGATGCCGAGCATAAATACGACAATGATTTCGGCAATGAATGGCTGAAGACCGGTTATGCCGGCTCCGGCGCCTTCAAACTGCGCGAATGGCGGGCAAACGAAGTCGTCGTGCTTGAGCGGAACGACAATTATTACGGCGACAAGGCCAAGCTCAACCGCGTCATCTACCGCTATATGAAGGAAAGTTCGGCCCAGCGGCTGGCGCTCGAAGCTGGTGATATCGACATCGCCCGCAATCTGGAGCCTGGCGATATCGACGCCGTTTCCAAGAATGCCGATCTCGCCACGACAAGTGCGCCGAAAGGCACGATCTACTATGTCAGCCTGAACAACAAGAACGAGAACCTGAAGAAGCCTGAAGTCCAGGAGGCTTTCAAGTATCTGGTCGACTACGATGCGATCGGCGCAACCTTGATCAAGGGAATCGGCGAGATTCATCAGACCTTCCTGCCCAAGGGCCAGCTCGGCGCGCTCGATGAAAATCCCTACAAGCTTGATGTCTCCAAGGCCAAGGAACTCCTTGCCAAGGCCGGCCTTCCGGACGGCTTCTCGGTGACGATGGATGTGCGCAACACCCAGCCGGTGACCGGTATTGCCGAATCCATGCAGCAGACGCTGGCGCAGGCCGGCGTCAAGCTGGAAATCATTCCGGGTGACGGCAAGCAGACGCTGACCAAATATCGCGCTCGCACCCACGACATCTATATTGGTAACTGGGGATCGGATTATTTCGATCCGAACTCCAATGCCGATACCTTCACGAGTAATCCTGACAATTCGGATGCGGGCACGGTGAAGACACTCGCCTGGCGCAACACCTGGGAAGCGCCGGAACTCGATAAGCAAACCAAGGCGGCCCTGCTTGAACGCGACAACGCCAAGCGCGCGGCAATGTATGAGGATATCCAGAAGAAGTTCCTTGCCAACAGCCCCTTCGTCATCATCTTCCAGCAGACCGAGGTAGCGGGCTATCGGAAGAATCTGAAGGACTTCAAGCTGGGGCCGAGCTTCGACACCAACTTCGTCAGTCCGATCGCCAAGGAATAATCCGGCGGGATCAACGGCGTGAGCACCATCGAAACCAGGCAGGAGGCGCGGCCCCGCAAGGGCCGTGCCGGCGCCTTCGCCAAGGCTTTGGGGCGGTTCCTGTTCGCCGCCGTCACCACCTATCTTGGCCTGCTGGCCGTCACCTTCTTCATCGGCCGAGTCGTACCGATCGATCCCGTGCTCGCCATTCTCGGCGACCGCGCTCCCACCCATGTCGTCGAGCGGGTGCGCCAGGAGATGGGTTTCAACCTGCCGCTCTATCAGCAGTTCTACATCTATATCAAAGGCGTCCTGTCCGGCGATTTCGGCAACTCGGTGCTGACGACCAATCCTGTCATGGTCGACATCCGCCGGGTCATGCCGGCGACGATCGAGCTCGCGACGTTGGGAACGCTGATCGGCGCCTGCGTCGGCGTGCCGCTTGGCGTTCTCGCCGCAGTGCGCCGCGGCAGCATTGCCGACCACATCGTACGTGTCATTGGTCTCATCGGCTATTCGGTGCCGATCTTCTGGCTGGCGCTGATCTCCCTCGTCATCTTCTATGCGCAGCTGAGCTGGGTGGCTTTTCCCGGCCGAATCGACATTGTTTTCGAATATACCTTCACGCCGATCACCGGCTTCTATCTTCTGGACAGCGCCTGGCAGGGGCAATGGGATGTCTTCTATGACGTCTTCCGCCACATCATCCTGCCCGCGTCGCTGCTCGGCTATTTTTCGCTTGCCTATATCAGCCGCATGACGCGCAGTTTCATGCTGAACGAGCTTTCGCAGGAATATATCGTCGCCGCGCGTGCCAAAGGTCTTTCGGAAACACGGGTGATCTGGGGCCATGCGCTACGCAATGCCGCCGTGCCGCTCGTCACCGTCATCGCGCTTTCCTATGCCGGGCTGCTCGAAGGATCGGTGCTGACCGAGACCGTCTTTTCCTGGCCGGGCATCGGGCTCTACATCACCAATTCGCTGCAGAACGCCGATATGAACGCCGTGCTCGGCGGCACGATCGTCATCGGGACGATCTTCATCGGCATCAATCTTCTGTCTGATCTTCTCTACCGGACGCTCGATCCGAGGACGCGAAACCGATGACGGCTCCTGCCAGCCCCTCTCCTGCGATGAGCCGCCGCGAATGGCTGCTTTCCGACCGGCCGCAATCGCGCAGGCAAGCCCGTCTCGGCCGCGCTTACGTCACCTGGCGGCAGTTCACGGCCAACAGGCTTGCCGTCGTCGGCCTGCTGATCATCGTCGCCCTGCTCCTCGTCGCCGCGTTCGCGGATCTCCTCGCCACGCACAACCCCGTCCTCGGCGATCTCCGCAATGCCCGCCTGCTGCCGCCGGGAACGAGCGGCTACCTGCTCGGCACGGATGATCAGGGCCGCGACATCTATTCACGGCTGATCTATGGATCGCGATTGACCCTGTTCGTCGTCGTGCTCGTCGCCATCATCTCCGCGCCGATCGGGCTGATCGTCGGCACGGTCTCAGGTTATGCCGGAGGCTGGGTGGATGCGACGCTGATGCGCATCACCGATATCTTTCTTGCCTTTCCGAAGTTGGTTTTGGCGCTCGCCTTCGTCGCCGCGCTCGGCCCCGGCATCCAGAACGCAGTCATCGCCATCGCCATCACCTCCTGGCCCCCCTATGCCCGCATCGCTCGGGCCGAGACGCTGACGGTCCGGCGTTCCGACTACATTGCGGCGGTGAAGCTGATGGGCGCCTCGCCGTTCCGCATCATCGTGCGCCATGTCATGCCGCTCTGCATTTCCTCGCTGATCGTGCGCGTGACGCTCGATATGGCCGGCATCATTCTGACAGCGGCCGGCCTCGGCTTTCTGGGTCTCGGCGCACAGCCGCCGCTGCCGGAATGGGGCGCGATGATCGCCTCGGGCCGGCGCTTCATTCTGGATCAGTGGTGGGTCGCGGCCATGCCCGGCATCGCCATTCTCATCGTCAGTCTCGGTTTTAATCTCTTAGGCGACGGCCTGCGCGATGCGCTCGATCCGAAGGAGAGCGGCCGATGACGACGCTTCTGACGGTCGACAAGCTCAAGGTCAGTTACCCCACCCGAACCGGCCTGATCGAGGCAGTGCGCGGCGTCTCCTTCACGCTCGGCAGAGAAAGGCTCGGCATCGTCGGCGAATCCGGCTCCGGCAAGTCGCAGACCGGCCGGGCGATCATGGGACTGACGCCGAAACACGGGATCGTCACGGCCGACAGGCTCGATTTCAGCGGCATCGATCTCCTCAAGGCATCCGCCGGCGAAAGGCGCAGGTTGCGCGGCAAGCGCATCGCCATGATCCTGCAGGATCCGAAATATTCGCTCGACCCCGTCATGACGATCGGACGGCAGATCTGCGAAACGCTGCGCACTCATGAGAAGATCGGCAAAGCGGAAGCGCGCGAACGGGCGCTCGCCATGCTGGAAGCGGTGCAGATCCGCGATCCCAAACGCGTCTTCGACCTGCACCCGCACGAAGTTTCGGGCGGCATGGGACAGCGCGCCATGATCGCCATGATGCTGATTGCCGGGCCTGAACTGCTGATTGCCGACGAACCGACTTCGGCGCTCGACGTGACGGTGCAGCTCGATGTGCTGCGGATCATGGACAAGCTGGTCTCTGAGCGCGGAATGGGGCTGATCTTCGTTTCCCATGATCTGAGGCTGGTCTCTTCCTTCTGCGACCGGGTCATCGTCATGTATGCCGGCAAGATCGTCGAAGAGCTGGCGGCTGCCGATCTCAAACATGCGCAGCATCCCTATACCAGGGGACTGCTGAACTGCATGCCGGAAATCGGCACGAACCGCCATCCGCTGCCGGTGCTCGACCGCAAGCCGGAGTGGGCGGCATGAGCGCAGCCCTCCACGTCGACAATCTCAGTGTCGCCTACGATGATTTTCATGCGCTGAAGGATGTCAGCATCAGCGTCGAGCGCGGTGAATCTTTCGGCCTCGTCGGTGAATCCGGGTCAGGCAAATCGACCTTGCTGCGCGCCGTTGCCGGACTTGCGCCCATCAGCGGCGGCGCGATCCGCATCGACGGCGAAGAGTTGAAGGGTTCGAAGCGCAGCAAGGCCTTCTATCGGCGCGTGCAGATGGTCTTCCAGGATCCCTACGGCTCGCTGCATCCGCGCCAGACGATCGATCGGTTGCTGCTCGAACCGCTTGCGATCCACGCCGTTACCGACAGCGACAAGCGTATTGCCCGCGCGCTCGACGAAGTCGGTCTCGGCAATGGTTTCCGTTTCCGCTATCCGCATCAGCTTTCCGGTGGTCAGCGACAGCGCGTGGCGATCGCCAGGGCGCTGATCGTGCAACCGTCGATCCTGCTGCTCGACGAGCCCACATCGGCACTCGACGCCTCGGTGCAGGCGGAGGTGCTGAACCTGCTCGAACAGATACGCCGCGACCGCAAGCTCACTTTCGTCATGGTCAGCCATGACCTCGGCGTCATCACCCATATGTGCGAAAGGCTCGCGGTGATGCGCAGCGGCGATGTCGTCGAACGATTGAGCTCGGAAGAGCTGGCGCGGGGCGCGGTCAAGGAGGATTACACGAAAAATTTGATGATCGCGAGCAAGGGTTTCGTCAAAGCCTAAAGGTAATCATTTCAAGCCATTGAAAAGAAAAGGCCGGCGAGGGCGTTAAGGATAATGTTCCCTTAAAAGACGACCATTCGACTAGACTATTGACAGCCGCCGCGCTTCTGTCATGATCCTGTTAACGATTGTTAGCTTTCGTGATCGATGGAGGTCGAGGCATGTTCTTTCTCGGTGGGATGACCATGGGCTATCTCGATCCTCCCGTAAAAGCCGATCGCAAGGAACAGATCACGGTCTCCATACCGGCGGAACAGGACCGGCGCCTGATCGGGACCGAGACCTCCGATCTGCAGCAGAACGAGAACGCCATCGAGCGCTCCCTGATCTGGGCATGGCGCACGCTCTGCTAAAGAGCGGTTGAATTTTCTCTTCCGCCCGCTCTAGAAGGAAATTTATCTCTACCTACCTGATAGGGAATAAGAAATATAACAGCGAGCCGCACAACCGGCCGCACGAGAACAACGGAGGCGACACATGGCAGAGCTGGGTATTTCGCATACTCACGTGAACCACTATGGTTCGGTAGCCACCAAGAAGCCGCACGCGACGCGCCACCGGCTTCAGACGGTGTTCCATGGGACGATCTTCACCGCGGCATTCCTGTTCGTGGTGGCAATGGTCTGCGGCGTCCTCGGATAGTCGGCAGATGATAGGCCTCGGCACGTGCCGGGGCCGCCTGCGCCTCATGCGGCGCGTTTCCTCGCTCGGGGCAAGCCCGATCAAAGCGCAGCCAGACCATGATCTGGCGAACCATCCTCCTATCGACAAGCCGCGGCCGGGCCGCAAAGGTTGCGACATGCACGGCGCTCTGCCTTGCGCAGCAAGCGCGCCGGCCCGCTCGGCTCACCATTCTTGACTTGAATTATCGCGATAGTGTCCAACTTTTCGCCATGGTTTTGCGGAGAGGGTATTGATCGACCTTCAGGCCGCGCTGGACCAAGGCTAGGCCCGATTACATCGCTTGCCCAGACGTCATTCACCCGGCTTCATCGATCTTCGAAGAATCGGGCCCCGTTCATGTAGCAGTCATGATAAGCAGTGCAAAAGGCTGAGCAAAACAGCCATAACTTTGTTTGGATCCAGAACCGAACCCATGTCTATTGCCAATCTTTCTCCGAGCCTTCCGCGCGAATCCGATACGAAGCAGATCGATCACAATGATTCGATCCGCTCGACCTATCTTTCCATCGAGGACATCAAGGCGATGGGCGAAGCGGTCGTCGTCAACGGCGTCGACAAGCTGCCGGCTTTCGCACCCTTTGATTTCTTCGCGCGCCACAAGGAAAACGAGAAGGAAATTCTGCGCGTCTACCGCACCACGGCAACCGACGTCGAGGCCGGAGAGACGATCACGCCGGCGGCTGAATGGCTGCTGGACAATCACTACATCGTCGAAGAGGCGATCCAGGAGGTGCGGCGCGACTTTCCCCGCCGCTTCTACCGCGAACTGCCGACGATGCGTGTCGGCGGCGTCGACATTCCGCGCACACTGGTGCTTGCCTGGCTCTACGTCGCCCATACCCACAGCACGATCTCGCAGGAAAGCCTGACGGCGCTGGTCGACGGCTTCCAGAGCAGGGAGACGCTGAGGATCGGCGAACTCTGGGCCCTGCCCTCGCTGGTGCGCTATGTGCTGGTGGAAAACCTTCGCCGCATTTCGAGCCGTGTCGAAGCCAGCCGCCGCCTGCGCCGCCGCGCCAATGAGGCGGCCGACGAATTGGTGCGCCTGACCGATCCGGCCAAGGCGGCCGCCTATCTGAAGACGCTGGAACCGCTTGCCGAAGACAATACCTTCTCGACGCAGTTCCTCTATCGCCTGCGTGACGGCTCACAGACGTCGAGTCTGGCGATCACCTGGCTCGATGAACGCCTGGAAGAGCTCGGTCGCAACACCGAAGAGGCGACGACGGCCGAACACAGCCGTCTCTCTTCCGGCAACGTGACGATGGGCAACATCATCCGTAGCCTGCGCGAGATCGACGATACCGAATGGTCGGTCTGGGTCGAACAGGTCAGCCATGTCGACAAGCTGCTCTGGGAGCATTCGGATTACGGCATCCTCGATTCCGGTTCGCGAAACAAATACCGCAAGCAGATCGAGAAACTGGCCAAGCGCTCGCCGCTGACCGAAATGCAAATCGCCCAACTGGCGCTCGACATGACCGAGGCCGCCAAGGCCTCCGACGAGCCGCAGCCACATGAGCCGAATGTCGGTGGCTTCTTGTCCGGCGCGCAACGGCCGAAGCTCGAGGCGCGGGCGAATTATCGCCCGACGATCACCCAGCACTTCGTGCGCGCCGTGCGCCGCTTCAACTGGCTGTCGATCGCGCTGCCCGTCATGCTGCTGACGATCATCGCCATGGCGATCGTCGGCAGGTTCATGGCAAGTGCCGGAATGGGCGCCATCGAAATCGCAATACTGCTGATCATGTTCTCATTGCCGGCCTCGGAGGGCGCAACGGGTCTCTTTAATACCCTGCTGTCCTTCTTCGTCACCCCGGCCCGCCTCGTCGGCTACGAGTTCAAGGAAGGCATTCCGGAGGATGCGCGCACGCTGCTCGTGGTGCCCTGCCTGATCTCGAACCGCGACAGCGTCGACGATCAGGTGCGCAATCTCGAAGTTCATTATCTCGCCAATCCGCGTGGAGAGATTTATTTCGCGATGCTCAGCGATTGGCCCGACAGCGATGCCGAGGAAACGCCTGCCGATCTCGAGGTTCTTGACTATGCAAGGCGCGAGATCGCTAATCTTTCCGCCCGCTATGCCTATGACGGCAAGACGCGTTTCTACCTGCTGCATCGCCGCCGCCTCTACAATCCCTCGGAAGGTGTGTGGATGGGCTGGGAGCGCAAGCGCGGCAAGCTGCATGAGCTGAACATGCTGCTGCGCGGCGACCGCGATACGACCTATCTGCCCGGCGCCAACACCGTGCCCGCCAATGTGCAATATGTCATGACGCTCGATGCCGACACACGCCTGATGCGCGATGCCGTCACCAAGCTCGTCGGCAAGCTCTATCATCCGATCAACCGACCGGTCATCAATCCGAAGACCGGACGCGTCGAGAGCGGCTATGGCGTGCTGCAGCCGCGTGTGACGCCATCGCTGACCACGGGCAAGGATGCCTCGGTCTTCCAACGCGTCTTCTCGATCAATCGCGGTCTCGACCCCTATGTCTTCACCGTGTCCGACGTCTATCAGGATCTCGCCGGCGAAGGCACGTTCACCGGCAAGGGCCTCTATCACGTCGATGCTTTCGAAGCCTCGCTGAAGGGCCGCATCGAGGAGAACTCGGTGCTCAGCCACGACCTTCTCGAAGGCTCGATGGCGCGCTGTGCGCTCGTCACCGATCTCGAATTGGTCGAGGATTTCCCGATCCGCTACGAGGTGGAGACCTCGCGCCAGCATCGCTGGGCGCGCGGCGACTGGCAGCTCCTGCCCTATATGTTCAATCCAAAATACGGCGTTACGGCCCTTGGCCGCTGGAAGATGTTCGATAATCTTCGCCGTTCGCTAACGCCGATCGCATGGTTCTTCGCCTCCGTGCTCGGCTGGTATTTCATGGGTCCGCTCGGCGCGCTCGTCTGGCAGATTCTCTTGATCTTCTGCCTGTTCGTGGCGCCGACGCTGTCGCTCATCAACGGCATCATCCCGCGCACCAGCGATATCGTCGCCCGCGCCCATCTCTATACGGTCTGGTCGGATATCACCGCCGCCAATGCGCAGGTCGCATTGCGGATCGTCTTCATCGCCGATTCGGCGGCGATGATGGCGGATGCGATCGGCCGGTCGCTCTACCGGCTGTTCGTCAGCCGCAAGCTGATGCTGCAGTGGCGGACCGCCGCCAGCGTCCAGGCAGGCGGCCAAGGCACACTCGCCTCTTATTACAGGCAGATGTGGCATGCGCCGGTACTGGCGCTGCTGGCGCTCGGTTTCGCAGCCCTTCCCGGCGGCAACGCTTTCCTCGTCGGCATCCCCTTCGCGCTTTTATGGATTCTCTCACCTGTCGTCGCCTGGTATGTCAGCCAGTCGGCCGAGACCGAGGACCGGCTCGAGGTCGCCGATTCCGTCTCAAGCGAGCTGCGCAAGATCGCCCGGCGCACCTGGCGTTATTTCGAGACCTTCACCACCCCCGAGCAGAATTATCTGCCGCCGGACAATATCCAGGAAACGCCGCACGTCATCGTGGCGGCGCGCACCTCGCCGACCAATATCGGCGTCTATCTGCTCTCCGTCGTTTCTGGCCGGCATTTCGGCTGGTTCTCCTTTGAGGAGACGCTCGAGCGACTGGAGCAGACGATCGCGACGATCGATAAGATGGAGAAGTTCCGCGGCCACCTGTTTAACTGGTATCACACCGATACGCTGCAAACGCTCGGGCCGCGTTACGTCTCTGCCGTCGACAGCGGCAATCTCGCCGGCCACCTCATTGCGATTTCCTCGGCCTGCCGCAACTGGGCTGAGGCGCCGTCGGCCCACATGCAGGGCAATCTCGACGGCGTCGGCGACACCGCCGGCATCCTCGGCGAAGTGCTGGCGGACCTGCCCGACGACCGCAAGACCGTGCGCCCGCTGCGCCGGCGCCTGGAAGAACGCATCGTCGGCTTCCAGAATGCGCTTGCCGCCGTCAAGCGCGAGCACGAGTTCGCCTCGATCCGCATCATCAACCTCGCCGTTCTCGCACGCGACATCGAAAAGCTCGCCGCCAATCTCGACCATGAGGTCAAGTCGAAGCAGAGCGAAGAGGTCACCCAATGGGCGGCGTCGCTGGTCAAGGTCTGCGAGGCGCATATATCAGACAGCACCTTCGATCTCTCCAAGGTCGATGCCCTCAGGCCGCGCCTGGTGGCGTTGCGCGACAAGGCCCGCGATCTCGCCTTCTCGATGGATTTCGGCTTCCTGTTCCGGCCGGAACGGCGCCTGCTGTCGATCGGCTACCGCGTCGAAAGCGGCGAGCTCGACCAGGCCTGCTATGACCTTCTCGCCTCGGAATGCCGCCTGACCAGCCTCTTCGGCATCGCCAAGGGCGACCTGCCGACAGAACACTGGTATCGTCTGGGCCGCCAGGTCGTGCCGGTGGGTTCACGCGGCGCGCTGGTCTCCTGGTCCGGCTCGATGTTCGAATATCTGATGCCGCCGCTCGTCATGCAGGAGCGTGGCGGGGGTATTCTCAATCAGACGAACAATCTGGTCGTCATCGAGCAGATGAATTATGCCCGCAAGCTCGGTATCCCGTGGGGCATTTCGGAAGCGGCCTTCAATGCCCGCGACCATAACCTCAATTACCAGTACACGAATTTCGGCGTGCCGACGCTCGGTCTCAAGCGCGGCCTCGGCCACAATGCCGTCATCGCCCCCTATGCTTCGCTGCTGGCCAGCCAGTACGACCCGCCGGGCGCGCTCGAAAACCTGCAGAGGCTGCGCAAAGTCGGCGCACTCGGCAAGTTCGGCTTCCACGACGCGGTCGATTTCACGCCGACGCGCGTGCCGGAAGGCAAGAAATGCGCGGTGGTCTACAATTATTATGCCCACCATCACGGCATGTCGATCGCAGCCGTCGCCAACGTCGCCTTCAACGGCCATCTGCGCGAACTCTTCCACTCCGATCCGGTGATCGAGGCGGCGGAGCTTCTGCTGCAGGAAAAAGCGCCGCGCGACATTCCCGTCATGAGCGGCAAACATGAATCCGATACGCCGGCCAGCATCCAGGACGATCTCATGCGGCCGGAAATCAGGAAGATCAGCGATCCCCTTTCGCGCGACCGCGAGCTCGTGTTCCTGTCGAACGGCCATTATTCCATGATGCTGACGGCGACGGGCGCCGGTTATTCCCGCTGGAACGGCCTTTCCGTTTCCCGCTGGAAGGCCGATCCGACCGAAGACCGCTGGGGCACCTTCATCTTCCTGCGCGATACCGCCACCAACGAATGGTGGTCGGCGACAGCGGAGCCGAAGGGTGTCGAGGGCGAAAAGATCAAGGTCGAATTCGCCGACGAAAAGGCGCAGTTCACCAAGACGGTCGGCGACCTGACGAGCGAGGTGGAGTGCATCATCGCCACCGAGCACGATGCCGAAGCCCGTCGTGTCACCCTTCTCAACATGGGAACGGAAGATCGTTTCATCGAAGTCACGTCCTATCTCGAACCAGTGATCACCTCGGATGATACCGACAGCGCGCATCCGGCATTCGCCCGCATGTTCGTCAAGACCGAGATCGGCAAGCGCGGCGACGTCATCCGCGCCGAACGCAACAAGCGTGATCCGAACGAGCCGAACATCAGCCTCGCACATCTGATCGTCGACAATGCCGGCGACACCCGTCACACCGAATTCGAAACCGATCGGCGCAAGTTCATCGGTCGCGGCCGCAGCCTCGCTGACGCGGCGGCGTTCGATCCGGGTGCGACACTTTCCGGTAGCGACGGCTTCACGCTTGATCCCGTGATGTCGTTGCGCCGCACCGTGCGGGTGCCGGCCGGCAAGAAGGTCAGCGTGTTCTTCTGGACGATTGCCGCGCCAAGCCGCGACGAGGTCGACAAGGCGGTCAACCGCTATCGTCATCCCGACGCCTTCAACCACGAGCTCGTCCAGGCCTGGACGCGCACGCAGGTGCAGATGCGCCATGTCGGCGTCACCTCGCAGCAGGCGGCAGCGTTCCAGCATCTCGGGCGCTACCTCGTCTATCCCGACATGCAGTTGCGCAAGGATGAGGCGACGGTCGAGGCCGGCCTGCAATCGCAATCGGCCCTCTGGCCGCTGGCGATCTCCGGCGACTTCCCGATCTTCACGTTGCGCGTCGACGACGACATGGATCTCGACATCGCCCGCGAGGCACTGCTGGCGCAGGAATACCTGCGCTCGCGTGGCGTCACCGCAGATCTCGTCATCATGAATGAACGCGCTTCTTCCTATGCGCAGGACATGCAACACGCGCTCGACGCCATGTGCGAGAACGTACGCCGCATGGGTCAGGCCGACGGCTTGCGCCAGCATATTTTCGCGGTGCGCAAGGACCTGATGGAGGAAAACACCTACAAGGCATTGATCGCGGCTTCCCGCGTCACCCTGCATGCGAAGAACGGCAAGGTGGTCGACCAGATCAACCGCGCTGTCGCCCTCTTTGCGCCGTCAAAGGATGAACTGCAGGAGATGGAGCGCGCCGAGCGCAACAGGGCGCCGGTCAAGCGCATCGCGCCGGTGCCGCCGCCTGTGGTGCCGGCCGTTGCCATCGAGGAGGAAGGTGACCTCGACTTCTGGAACGGCATTGGAGGCTTTGCGCGCGACGGCCGCGAATATGTCGTTCGCCTGCCCGGCGGTCATGCGACGCCGCAGCCTTGGATCAACGTCATTTCCAACGACAGCTTCGGTTTCCACGTGTCGGCTGAAGGCGCAGGTTTCACCTGGAGCGTCAACTCGCGCGATTATCAGCTGACGTCCTGGTCGAACGATGCGGTGATCAACCGGTCGGGCGAGGCCTTCTATCTCGCCGATCTCGAAAGCGGCGCCGTCATGACACCGTTCGCAGCGCTTTCGCGTCGGCCGGATATCCGCTTCGAAGCCCGCCACGGACTCGGCTATTCGGTCTTCTCCACCGTTCAGCACGAGATTGCGCTCGAGCTGACGCAGACGATCGACCGCGAGAAGCCGGTGAAACTGCAGCGCCTGCGCCTGCGCAACACCGGTTCGACCGGCCGCAAGCTGCGTCTCTACGGTTACGTCGAATGGGTTCTTGGCAGCAACCCGGGACGCACTGCGCCCTTCATTCTGTCGAGCCATGACGAGGAGACGGGGGCACTGTTTGCCACCAATCCTTACAGCATCGATTTTTCCAACCGAATCGCCTTCTTCGCAGCGAGCGAGAAGCTTTCAAGCTTCTCGGCAAGCCGGCGCGAATTTATCGGCAAGGCTGGCACGATCCAGATGCCTCAGGCCGTCACCTCCGCAGCCCCGCTTTCGGGCATCACCGAGCTCGATGGCGATCCGGCCGCGGCTCTGGCGATCGACATCGAACTCGGGGCCGGCGACGAGCGCGACGTCACCTTCTTGCTCGGCGATACGCCGACGGAGGAAGAAGCGCGCGCCTTGATCGCCGAGATCCGCAAGTCTTCGTTCGACGATGCGGTCGAGGCAAACCGCGCCTTCTGGCGGGATTTCACCGGCAGGCTGCAGATCTCCACGCCAGATCGCGGGATGAACAATCTCGTCAACACCTGGCTGCCCTATCAGAGCCTCGGCTGCCGCATCATGGCCCGCACCGCCTTTTACCAGGCAAGCGGCGCCTTCGGTTTCCGCGACCAGTTGCAGGATACGCTGGCCTTCCTGATGCACGAACCCTCGATCGCCCGGCGTCAGATTCTGAATGCCGCCTCACGGCAGTTCCGCGAAGGTGATGTTCAGCATTGGTGGCTGCCGGGAACGGGTGCGGGCGTTCGCACCTTGATTTCGGACGACGTCGTCTGGCTGAGCTACGCGATCCACCATTATTGCAGCGTCACCGGCGACAAGACCGTGCTCGACGAGGAGCTTGCCTTTCTGGAAGGACCCGCTCTCCTCGAAGGTCAGCACGACTCGTTCTACAAGCCGGAGATTTCGGAGGACAAGGCGAGCGTCTACGAACATGCGGCCCTGGCGCTCGATCTCGCCATCGCCCGCAAGGGCGCAAACGGTCTGCCGCTGTTCCTCGGCGGCGACTGGAACGACGGCATGAACCGCGTCGGCATCGGCGGGCGCGGCACCAGCGTCTGGCTTGGCTGGTTCCTGGCGGGTGCATTGCGCGCCTTCATTCCCTATGCCGAAGAGCGCGGCGATTTGGCCCGAGTGGAGCGCTGGTCGGCTCATCTCGCCGAATTGAAGAAGGCGCTCGAAACTGCGGCGTGGGACGGCAGCTACTATCGCCGCGGCACATTCGACGACGGCGCGCTGCTCGGCTCCAAGGAGAGCCCGGAATGCCGGATCGACTCGATCGCACAATCCTGGAGCGTTCTGTCCGGCGAAGGCGACCCGGCTCGTGCCGGAAAGGCGATGGATGCCGTGCTCGACCAACTGGTCGATGAGGAGGCGCGCATCATCCGACTCTTCACGCCGCCTTTCGTCAATTCCGCCAGGGATCCCGGTTACATCAAGGCCTATCCGCCGGGCGTGCGTGAAAACGGCGGGCAATATACCCATGCCGCGACCTGGGTGGTGATGGCGCTTGCGGAGCTGAAGCGGGGCGACGACGCGCTGCGCTGCTTCCAGATCCTCAATCCGATCACGCATGCGCTCGACAAGGCTTCGGCCGAACAATACCGGGTCGAACCCTATGTCGTGGCAGCTGACGTCTATGGGCATGAGCCTTATACGTCGCGCGGCGGCTGGACCTGGTATACCGGATCGGCCGGCTGGCTCTACCGAGCCGCCGTCGAGGGCATTCTGGGGATCCGGTTGAAGGACGGCCGGCTCCATGTGCGTCCGTCGCTTCCGTCGGAATGGGACGGTTTTGCGGCGGAGGTGGAGCGGGGCGGCGTCAAATACCGCATTTCGGTCTCAAAAGCGTCCAATGCCAGCGGCTACACTCTGTCGATCAACGGCAGCGAAGTCACCGATCCCGAAGAGGGATATCCGCTCGGATAACAGCGTTCTCCACGCTGAAGAACACGGCGATTCGCGACGGCCAAAAGGGAACCCTTTTGGCCGTCGTCGCGTTTGCAAAACCGGACAACAGGAGAAATCCATATGGCAAGCACGCTGACCGAAGCCATCGGCACCGAGCGCAGTTCCTCATCCGCAGCTGCGACGGGGCGCGATACAAGGCTTGACGTGCTGCGTGGCCTGGCCCTGATCATGATCTTCATCAATCATGTGCCCGGACAGATCTTCGAATATGTGACGACGAAGAATTTTGGTTTTTCCGACGCCGCCGAGGCCTTCGTCCTGATCTCCGGCATCGCCGTCGGTCTCGCCTATGGTTCCCGCTTCAAGCCGGGCGGCCGCATCAAGACGGCGATCAAGGCGGCGCGGCGTGCCTTCACGCTCTACCTTGCGCATATGATCACCACCTTCATGACGCTGGCGCTCTTCATCTGTGGTGCCTGGCTGTTCCACCGGCCGGGGCTGCTGGTCGAGATCAACATCCTGGCGGTTCTGATGAACCTGAAGGAAGGCGTTCCGGCGCTGCTGCTGCTCGGTCACCAGATCGGCTACAACAATATCCTGCCGATGTATGGCGCATTGTTGCTGATGGTGCCGATCATCCTTCTCCTCAACGAGCGAAGCCCGCTTCTGGCGCTCGCGGTTTCCGGCACGGTCTGGCTGCTGGCCGGCATTTACGAAGTGGCGCCGCACAATTTGCTGATCGAGGGCTACTGGTTCCTCAATCCGCTCTCCTGGCAGTTCCTGTTTTCAATTGGCATTGTTTCGATCCTGCATATCAAGCGCGGCGGCACGATCCCGCGGCATCCGTTGTTGTTTGCGGCTGCCGCCGGCTATGTCCTGCTGTCCTTCGTCTGGGTAACCGGCCATCTCTGGATTTTCGGTAATTCGCTGGCAGCGCTTGGCCTGCCCACCGTCATCACCGGTTTCGACAAGACTTTCCTGTCGCTGCCGCGGCTGCTGCATGTGCTGGCGCTAACCTATCTCATCATCAGCATCCCGGCGCTCTCCCGCATCCTGCGGCGCCCCGCCGACCACCCGCTGACGATCCTCGGCCGCCATTCGCTGAACATCTTCGTCGCCGGCACGATCCTCGCCATGATCGGCCAGGTCGTGCTCTATATCACCAACAAGGATCCGCTAGTCGGCCCGTTCTTCGTCATCGCGGGCATCGCGACGCAATTCGCCTATGCCTATTATCTCGAGCACAAGCGCCAGCTGGGCAAAATCAAGCACAAGCTCGTGACGGAGATTGCCGCCGTCCCTGTGCCTGTGCGGGTCGGCGGAGCGGCAAATACCTATCGCCGCACCAATCGGAAATATAGTCCACCGCTCTGATTGAACGGCCGCGGGCT